>NZ_JAAGPH010000040.1:0-57223 GCF_017104705.1 Burkholderia sp. Se-20373
TGACCGGCGAGATCGACAGCACCTTGCCGCGATACGTGCCGAACTTCTCGACCGGATAGCTGGCGTACGCCACCTTCACTTCCTGCCCCTTCTTCACGAAGCCGGCCTTCGACGACGGAATGTAGACCTCGGCGATCAGCCCGTCCGCCTTCGCGGGCAGGATCTCGACGACGCGCGTGCCCGGCGGGTCGATCACACCGCCCTGCACGATGTCGAGCCGCACGATCTGCCCGTCGGCCGGCGCGTACAGCACCTGGTTCACGTTCTCGTCGATGTTGTATTCCTTCGCGTTCAGTTCCTCCTGCTTGATCTTCAGTTCCGCGTTCGCGCCGTCGTACTTGCTCTGCATCGTGTCGAGGTCGCCGCGCAGCTTCATCGCGTTCTTCGCGAGTTCGGCGCGGCGCAGCAGCAGGTCCTGGTACGCCTGCCCCGCCTGCAGGTACTGCGTGTTGACCTGGTTGTACTGCTCGAGCGTCACGACCTGTTCGTCGAGCAGTTGCTTCACGCGCGCGCGCCGTTCGCCGTACTCGTCGACGATGCGCTTCTGGTCCTGGATCTGCCGGCCGATCAGTCCGCTGCTCTCGCCCTGCGCGGCGATCTGCTGGTTGATCTGCTGCACCGACGACTTGTACTCGAGCCGCGCCGCGTCGATCTGCTGCGTGACCTCGACGCGCTGCCGGTCGAGCGCCGCGCGCATCCCCTGCACGTTGTTGGCCTGGCTCACGAAACTCGTATCGCGCGTCACCGCGAGCAGCCGCTGGCCGGCCTTCACGTGCTGGTCCTTGCCGACGTAGACGTCGCGCACGGCCCAGCCCGGCGGCGCGCTGACGCCGATCAGCCCCGAGCGCGGCGTCAGCATCCCCGACACGCTCTCGGTGTTCGCATAGCTCAGTTCGACGAGCGCGGTCACGAACATCGCGAACATCGCAAGCGACAGGTAGCAGAAGAACCGCATCGACACCGGCACGTCGACGACGCCATGGATCACGGTGCCGAAGGTCGTGCCGCGCGCGAGCTTGCGCGACGGCTTCTGTTCTCGAAGGGCGGAATTCCAGGTCGGCATGGGGCGGGCTCGTCAGGAGCGACGCCGCGCGGCCGCATCGAGCAGCGGCGCCGGCATCAGGTAAGGCGTGAAGTGTTCCCAGAAATGCCACTGCTCTGGCTGGCGCACGAGCGCCTGCTCGAGCCGGTCGACGATGCGCTGGTGCGTCGCGCGCACGGGCGACGCGTCGTCGTCCGCGCCGAGCATCGGCGCGAGCGGGCTCGCCGCGAGCTCGGTGAAATGCACCGCGCAGCGATCGCGGAACGGCACGCCGGTCGCATACGCGACGAGCAGCGGAATCCCCTGCTCGACCGCGAGCTTCACGCCGCCGCCGGCCATCCGCACCCAGCGGCCGCCGAGCCGGCAGCGGTTGGTCTTGCCGAACTTGCCGTGCAGGTCGGAGAACAGCAGGAACACGGGCGCCTCGCGGCGCAGGCTCGTGATCAGCCGCCGCAGGTGCACGCGCTCCTCGATGTCGATGAACTCGACAACGCCTGCGCCGTATTCGGCGACGAGCCGCAACGCATCGTCGAAGAACGCGCCGGGCGCATCGCGGTGCAGGATCACCATCAGCTTGCGGTCGTCGGGAATCATGAAGCGCAGCTTCGTGACGAACAGCATCAGGTTGCCGAAATGCAGCCCCGCGAGCATCAGCGGGCCGCCGCGCGCGAGCGCCGCCTGCAGTTGCGCGCCGCCTTCGCACGCCATCCCGTCGATCATCGACTTCATCGATTCGAGGCTGTGCGACCGCAGCTTGAGCCCCGCGAACTCGGCCTCGAACAGCTCGCGCACGATCGCCGCCGACACTTCCCGCACGCGCCGCGGATCGTCGTTCAGGTGCGCGCCCAGCATGAACGCGACAGCGCGCTCGATCGACTCGCGAATGCACGGAAAGCAGCGCAGGCACGCGCCCGAGCACCAGCGCATCAGCCACAGCCCGCGCGCGGGCGACGTGCGCAGCGCGACGGCGCGCACCACGCGCCGCACCAGGAACGCATACGAGAACGGATTGAGCAGAAAAAGTCGTCCGAGCATCACTGCGTCTCCTCGGCCGAACGCCACGCGTCGGTCACATCGGTCAATACGCCGTCCCGCATCTCGCAGATCCGGTCGACCCGCGACAGGATCGACGCGTCGTGCGTGACGAGCACGATCGTGCACGGCAGTGTCAGCACGTTCCGGCAGATCTCGTGCGTCGTCGCCTGGTCGAGGTTCGACGAAAATTCGTCGAGGATCAGCAGGCGCGGCTCGCAATACAGCGCGCGTGCGATCAGGAGCCGCTGCATCTGTCCGGCCGACAGGAATTTCTGCGTATCGCCGAGCGGCGTGTCGTAGCGATGGTCGAGCCGCTCGATCTCGTCGTGAATGCACGCGAGCTTCGCCGCCTCGAACATCGCGCCGATCCGCGGCGCGGGCGCGAAGTTCGTGATGTTGTCGCGGATCGTCCCGCGAAACAGCTGGTCGGACTGCGTGACGGCCGCGAGATGCTTGCGGTACTGCCGCAGGTTCACTTCCGCGAGATCGACGCCGCCGACGAACAGCGTGCCGGGCTCGGGCCGCACGAGCCCGCAGATCAGGTTCAACAGCGTCGTCTTGCCGCTGCCGGTGCGGCCGACGATCGCGATCTTGCCGCCCGCCGGCACGTCGAGCGCGATGTCGCGCAGGATCGGGCGGTTGCCGCCCTTCGGCGTGTACGACAGCGCACGGATCGCCAGCGTGCCGTCGAAACCGTCGATCGGCCGCACGACCGCGTCCGGCTCGGGCTCCTCCGTCTCGGTCTGCAGCACGTCCGCGACGCGGTCCATGTGCACCTGCAGCACCTTGCGGCGCACGTAGAGCTGGATCGAGTCGATGAACTTGTCGGCGAACAGGTTCTTGTACTGGATGAATGCGTAGATCACGCCGATCGTGCTCTGCCCATGCATCACGAGCCACGCGCCGTACGTCACGATCACGAGCTGCTCGACGTGCACGATCCCTTTCGAGATCGCGTCGAACAGCAGCTGCAGCCGCTCCTGCTGGCGCATCGCCTGCAGCTTCTGCGTGAACGCGTTGACCCACAGGCTGCTGCGCGCGGTCTCGGCCGACAGCAGCTTGATCGAGTGCGCGGAGCGAATGTTCTCGATCAGCAGCGCGTCGGCTTCGGCGCCGCGCGTGAGGATCTGCGACATCGCGTCCTGCAGTTGCGGCTGGATCGCGAGCCGGCTCAGCGCGAACAGCACCATCCCCGCCAGGCTGATGCCGGCCAGCACCGGGCTGTAATACAGCATCAGCACGAGCGTCAGCGTGCAGGTGACGATATTGAGCAGCCCGCCGACCAGCCCGTCGACGAGAAAGCGCCCGACCTCCGACACCGACGACACGCGCGAGATCGAATCGCCGGTGTTGTGGAACAGGAAATAACCGATCGGCAGCCGCGCGAGATGCCCGACCATGTTCGCCGACAACTGCTGCGACACGATGTTGCGCAGGTAGCTCTTGATGTTGCCGACGAGGTTCGCGTAGAGCGTGTCGAACAGGAACACGATCGCGAACAGGATCGTCAGCAGGTACAGGATGTCGACGTCGGTCTTCTTCAGCGCCTCGTCGATCGTCAGCTGTACGTACGACGGGCCGAGCAGCAGCAGGAGCTGCGCGGCGACGCCGCCCGCGATGCCGATCGCGAGGCTCTTGCGGATGCCGGTCAACCCGTCGAGGTAGTCGCGCAGCCGGATCCGGTCGGCCTGCCCCGCCCGCGTGAAGCCGATGTCCGGATTCAGTTCGAGCGCGTAGCCGGTGATGTGCGTGAGCGCCTGCGCGAGCGGCAGCTTCGTCTCGCCGAGCGCGGGATCGACGATGTGCACGCTGCCGTAGCCGACCTTCGTCAGCACGACATAGTGGTTCATCCCCCAGTGCAGGATGCACGGCGTCTTGAGCGCGTCGAGCTCGCCCGCGTCGAACTGCAGCCCCCGTGCGCGCAGGCCGAGATCGTTCGAGATTTCCATCAGGTCGAAGAACGAGAGCCCGGAATCGATCCGGACCGGATAGCGGTTGCGCAGCGTGCGCAACGTGGTTTCGCGCCCGTGCCACGACGCGATCATCGCGAGGCAGGCCAGGCCGCACTCCGTCACCTCGTCCTGCAGGACCGGACGGACTTTACGCGTATTGAAGAGCATGGTCGGGCACCCGGGGCGCGACGACGCGCCGCCCGGGCCTGCCGCTAGCGGGCCCGTGGCGGGTCGTGCGCGATACGCATGGGCGCAGCCGGCACGCTGCCGGCTGCGACGGAAGATCGGTGTTACCGGCTGCTGGGCGGGCCGCTCAGCGCGACGAACCGAGCGACATCCGGAACTGTTCGACGGCGCGGATCTGGTACTGGGTCATCAGGCCCTGGAGCGTGGTCCCGATCGACTGGTTGACGAGATCGACCGTATAGGCGGCCGAATTGGAGTAAAGCGACGCGCCGCCGCGAATCTGGCGGGCCTGTTCTTCCGTGATGTCTCGCATTTGTCGTGGCCTTTATATTATCGGAATGCCCGCCACCGTCAGCCAATTGAAATATCAATGACCGTTCACTTTATTACGGGGAAAATCCGGCACTCCTGCCTCCTGATAATCGCCCGAACCGAAAATAACGCATTCGGATTCGCTTTATCTCCACTGCGGCGATCGATTCTTTTCCTTCTGTTTCGCAGCATTTCACGCGGGGGGCGCCTCCCCGCGCACGGCGGTTACTTGCCGGTGTTATTGAACGTCTTCGGGTTCTGCAGGTAATTGCCGAGGCTCGGCAGGAACTGGCCGAGCGCGGTCACCACCGGCGCGGCGTCAACGGCGAGGCTACCCAGCGAGCTGATCGCACCGCCGCCATGCACATTCCTGACCTGTTCCGTCGTCATGACCTTCATCATTCTCTCCTCGTAAAAAATAAAGATGATGCAAAGAACCTTCATTGAAAGACAAACGGCTTTTAATCCCTAGCGACTTGTTAATCTAATAATCACCGCGATTACGAGCCGAAATCAGGCTATCATGCGAGCGCATCGGAATTCAATGGAGGACACACTCTTACAGTGGCGTTTTCCGATGCACCACGGTTGACAGGCATTCACGCTGTTTGAATTTCAATTTCAATACGTTTAAATCCTGCCGCAATGCGTTACGGCATGGGCAGGAGACGGAGACGGCCATGTTTGAAACGAGGCGCGCGAATCGCGGACCGGCAACGCGAAATGCGGGTAATTCCCTATCAAGTTTTTCGACTAGGTGGAATCCCCGACTTGCAACCGTGACATTGTTCGCTGTAACGATAGGCGGCCTGTCCGCGAACGTGCAGGCGTTCTGCCTCGACACCGCGTTCCAGTACGCGGTCGTGCACGATCCGCGCTACCTGCAGGCGCGCAGCGAATACGACGCGGCCCGCCAGAAATTCCCCGAAGCGCGCGCGCAGATGCTGCCGCAGGCCGCCGCGCAACTCGAATGGGGACGCTACGGTACGCACGCGAACCTGTTCGGCATCGACGTCAGCGGGTCGAGCAATGCCGCATACGGTTCCGCGCAGGTCACGCAGGCGCTGTTCAACGTGCCCTACCTGTACGACATGCGGCGCGCGACCGAGTACGAGGAATCGGCGAAACAGAAGCTCGAGGTGGCGCGGCAGGACCTGATCCTGCGCGTCGCGAACGCGTGCTTCGACCTGCTGAGCGCGCGCGAGAAACTGCAGTCGGCCGACGACGAAGTGAACGCGCTCACCCGGCTCGAAAGCGACACGCGGCGCATGGCGCAGCTCGGGATGAAGACGATCGGCGATACGGCGGAAATCGAGGCGCGCCGCAGCCTCGCCGAATCCGACGAAGCCCTCGCGCAAACCGACGTCGACGCACGCCGTGCGCGCTACGAGACGCTGCTCGGTTCGACGATCGATTTCTCGCGCTGGCCGCGGCTCGCGATGCGCGGGTCGTCGCCGCGGATTCCGTCGGGCGACTACGCACCGCAGGACAACCCCGCGTACCGGCAGGCATATCGCGACGTCCAGGTCGCGCGGCTCGCCGCGAAGCGCGTCAGCGCCGAGCACTTGCCGACCGTCGACCTGTTCGCGTCGTATTCGCGGGGGCTCAACCCGAACCTGCGCGGGCTCACCGATCGCTCCGACTTCCATCAGAGCGCGGTCGGCGTGCAGGTGACGATTCCGATCTTCTCCGGCGGCAGCGTGTACTACCGGCAGGTGGAAGCCGAACACGTGACCGAGCAATACCGCAACCGGCTGCGCGAGGTCGAGGAGCAACTGGGCACCGATCATCGCGAGGCGCTGTCCGCGCTCGAATCGGTCGGCAAGCGCATCCGCGCGCTGCAGCAGTCGCTGCAGGCCGCGCGGCTCGCGTACGATTCGTCGATGAAGGCGCATCAGGTCGGCTACAGCACGACGTACGAGACGCTGAACCTGCGGCGCGACATCTCGGGCATCCGGCAGAAGCTGTTCGACAGCTATCTCGACGCGCTGAAGCTGCAGCTGAAGCTGAAAAGCGTGCTGGGTACGCTCGACGAACAGTCGCTGATCGCGGTGGACAGCTTCCTCGAAAGCAACGCGGCGAGCGACCGGAGTTGAACGCGGCGCGAGCCTGGTCGCCGCTCGTCAGTCGGGCGGCGGCAACACGACCGTGTCCTCCGGCCCGAGCACGCGCCCGTCCTGCGAACGCAGTTCGAGCTTCCTGACCGGCAACCCGCTCTTCCGGTCGACGAGCAGCACGTGTGCCTCGTCCGGTTCGAAGAAGAAATCCTCGCCCCACTGCCGCAGCGCGACGAGCAACGGAAACAGGCCACGCCCTTTCTCGGTCAGCACGTATTCGTGATGCGCGCCGCCGTCCGCGGCCGGCACGATGTCCATGATCCCGTGCGCGACCAGGTTGCGCAGACGCGCGGCCAGGATGTTCTTGGCCAGCCCGAGGTTCTTCTGGAATTCGCCGAAGCGGCGCAGCCCGTCGAACGCATCGCGGACGATCAGCAGCGACCACCAGTCGCCGATCGCGTCCAGCGGGCGGGCAACGCCGCAGAGGGAATCTTCGTGCGTGGTTCGTCTGTTCATCGATGCATGGGGCGATGCCGTTCCCGGCATGCGGGCGGAACGGCGGCCGTATCCGTTGAAATAAATGGTTGCAATATAAAACTCGTTACACGAAAGATCAATTGCCCGAGGCCCCACTGTTCGCGATCAACGAACGGAATGGTCGATCCAGGCCAGATTGGTACTTCAACGCATATTTAAAGCCAATAAATTCCGGCACTGCTCCCTTCCGATGCGTCATCACGCGCCCACGACCCGGTCATTCGGCAGCTATCCCAGCCATCTTTTTGGTTGCAACTTGAAACCCAGTATCCTACGCTTCGATTCGGTTTCAACTTGAAACCAAACTATCCGACTATCAGAAGGAGCGTTCGATGATCCGGTCCGATGCCACGTTCGACGGCACCTTTCCATTCGCCCCGCATTTCGACGACGCATCCGGCTTCCGGATGCACTACCTGGACGAAGGTCCGCACGATGGCGAAACCCTCCTGTGCCTGCATGGCGAACCCACTTGGGGTTATCTGTTCCGCCATCTGATTGCCGCGCTGAGCCCGACGCACCGCGTCGTCGTCCCCGATCATATGGGCTTCGGCAAAAGCGCGACGCCGCAGGACCGCAGCTACTGGCTGCAGGACCATGTCGACAACCTGGAGCGCTTCGTGCTCGCGCGCGGCCTCGATCGCATCACGCTCGTGATGCACGATTTCGGCGGCCCGGTCGGCATGGGGCTGGCCGCGCGGCATCCGGATCGCATCCGGCGGATCGTGTCCGCGAACGGGCCGACGCCGTTCGGCCAGCCCGATCTGGTCGAACGCCTGAACGCGAACGGTCGCGCGGCACCGTGGTTCCAGTGGATCGCGCGCGCGGCGGCGGACGATACGCTCGAGACGGTGCTCGGTCAGCTCGGCTTCAATATCCTGAGCACGCTGAAGCTGAACGGGTTCGAAAATCACGCGGTGATCAACGACACGTGGATCGCCGCATACGGTGCGCCGTTCGCGCAACCGGAGGACTGCGTCGGCGCGATCGGATGGGCCCGCGGGTTTGCCGCTGGCGCGCACCGGTTCGAGGAACCCGATGCGGCGGCGCTGCGCGCGATCCGCGACAAGCCCGCGCTCGCGATCTGGGGAGACGCCGACCGAACGCTCGGCGCCGAACACTTCCTGCCGCTCTTCACGGCACTGTTTCCGTCCGCGCCCGTCGAACGGCTGGCGGGCGTCGGGCACTACTGCTTCGAGGATGCGTCCGACGTCATTGCGTCACGCATCGCCGAATTCATCCGGGCCACCGGCTGAGTGTGTTCCGCGGCCGGCGCCACGACGCCCGGCTGCGGAACATGGCGTGCGCGGCCGCCTTCGCCACCGCGCACGCGCGACTTCACGTCAGTGGATGATCCGCGTCACGCCACGCCCACGCGGGTCGGCCATCGCTTCCGGTGTTTTGCCGTCGATCTTGATCACCTGGATGTCGCCGCTGAAATCCTGTCCCTTCAGCGTATAGCCGCGCGCCTCGATCTGCTTCGCGAGTTCGCCTTCGATCGGGTGGTACGGCTCCCAGAAGATCGTGTTCGGCGGCAGCAGCTGGTGATGGAAGCGCATCGCGCCGACGGCCTCCTTCAACGGCATCTTGAAGTCGTAGATGTTGTTGATCACCTGGAAGATCGACGTGAAGATGCGCGAGCCGCCCGGCGTGCCGATCACGAGCGACACCTTGCCGTCCTTGGTCATGATCGTCGGCGACATCGACGACAGCGGACGCTTCTTCGGTTCGATCGCGTTCGCGTCGCTGCCGACCACGCCGAACATGTTCGCGACGCCCGGCTTCGCGGAGAAGTCGTCCATCTCGTCGTTCAGCACGATGCCGGTGCCGTCGGCGATCACGCCCGAGCCGAAATAGCCGTTGATCGTGTACGTGTTCGACACTGCATTGCCCCACTTGTCGACCACCGAGAAGTGCGTCGTTTCAGCCTTCTCCGGCATCGTCGTGCCGAGGCCCGGCTGCACGCTCTTCGTATCCGACGGCTCCTTCGGGTTGACTTCGCCCGCCCGCTTCGCGATGTACGCGTCGTCGGTCAGCTGCGCGATCGGCACCTTGTAGAAATCCGGATCGCCGAGATACTGCGCACGATCGGCGAACACGCGCTTCTCGATTTCCGCGACGAGGTGGATGTACTGCGGCGAGTTGAGCTTCACGCCCTCGAAGTCCTGCTTGAGGTCGGCCTTCATCTTCAGCAGCTGCACGAGGCCGATGCCGCCCGAGCTCGGAGGCGGTGCGGTGATCACGTCATAGCCGTTCCACTTCGCCTGCACCGGCTGGCGCCACACCGCGCGGTACTGCGCGAGATCCTCGGTGGTGATCAGCCCGTTGCCGTCGCCGGTCTTCATCGACGCGGCGATCAGCTCGGCCGTCTTGCCCTTGTAGAAGCCCTCCGCGCCGCCGTCCGCGATGCGTGTGAGCACGTCGGCGAGATCCGGCTGCTTGAAGTTCACGCCCGCCTTCAGCCCGGAGAAATACTTGTCGAAGTTGGTCTTGCCGCCGAACTCCTTCGAGGCGTCGACGCCGCGCTGCGCGAGCTGCTCATCGACGACGAAGCCGTCACGCGCATAGTGGATCGCCGGCGCGAGCACCTGCTTCCATTTCAGCTTGCCGAAGCGCTTCTGCGCTTCCCACATGCCCGCGACCGTGCCCGGCACGCCGACCGCGCGCGGGCCGTACAGGCTCATGCCCTTGACGACGTTGCCGTCCTTGTCGAGATACATGTCCTTCGTCGCGGCAAGCGGCGCGCGCTCGCGGTAATCGATGAAGTACGGCTTGCCGTCCTTGTAGATCGTCATGAAGCCGCCACCGCCGATGTTGCCGGCTTCCGGATACGTGACGGCGAGCGTGAACGCGATCGCGACGGCCGCGTCGATCGCGTTGCCGCCTTCCTTGAAGATTCGCTCCGCGGCATCCGCGCTGTATTTGTCGGCGACCGCGACCGCCGAGCTCGTCAGGAGGGCCGGCTGCGGCCCCTTCGCATAGACGGGCGCGTTCGGCAGGAAGCCGATGCCGGCCACCGTCGCGAGCACGACAGCGGATGATTTGAAGCGATTCAGCGTAGTCATTGCATGTCCCCCATGTGGATCTCCTTCAGGCAGGAAAAGCACCTGTTCCGCTCATGGCCGCTGGCGCGCCGACGGCCACATCCGGTCTCGTAGTATAGGGGGACAAAAAGGGTCGAACACGGGGCGTGCCGCGAAAGCCTATTCGTCATGTGCGCGACGTCATGTCGAGGCGTCCGAACAGGGATGCGGATCGGTCGAAATGACGCGCGGTACCCGTCATCACGCAACGCACAAAAACCGAAAGTTGCGAACTGCGCGGAAGGCCGCGCGGCACATGCAAAAAAATCTGCAAACGTCCCTCCCGCTGCGTGGGCCGATCTGCGAAGATAGCGCCCCGCTTTCGCGGTGCATCATTTTTCGTGCACGCATCGCTTCACGTTTCTTCGTCTCGCTTCCTATGGCATCACACAATGCGCATCATGCGTCCGGCTTCGCGGCCGGTGTCGCCGCCGCCGTCCTCGTCGCGCAAACCGGCGCAACCGGCCCGTGGCATTCGGGCCTGTTCGCCGCGTTCGCGGCCGGCGTCGCGGGCGGCACCGCGCCCGACTGGCTCGAAGTCGCATGGTGGAGCCGCAAGCGCCGTTTGTGGATCACGCATCGCACCGTCACGCACTGGGGCATCGGCTGGATCGCGCTGCTGGCGCTCGGATGGCACGGGCTCATCCGTCATCCGCACCCCCTGTGGGCCGCACCGCTGTTCGGCTTCGCATGCGGCGGCTTGATGCACCTGCTCGCCGACTGGCCGAACCCGCTCGGCGTGCCGTGGATCTGGCGGCGTCACTCGCTCAACCTGTGGAAGAGCGGGCATTGCGACCTGATCGTCGTGGCCGCCGCATGGGGCGGCACGCTGTGGCTCGCGCAGTCGCTGTGCTCGCGTGCACCGCTGCTCGAGCACTGGCTCGGCTGGCTCAATCGCGTTTAATTGCAATTCGACGCAATTCGGCACGCGATCGGCGTGCCGACGCGCATGCAACTTTCCGTTCGTTGAAAGTGCGGTGACGGCCCCCATCTGAAGGGGAATCGTCGATACGCGTGCCCGGCGCGCACGCGCGACGTCTGGCACACTGACGATTCGATTCGCACGCGCGCCCTCCGCGCGCTTGCACCCCATTTCAACGCTCCGATGGACGTCACCACTACCTGCCCTGCCGCCCGTGCGCTCGACGTGTTCCACCCGGCCGTCGCCGCGTGGTTCGGGCGCACGTTCGCCGCGCCCACCGGCGCGCAGGCGCTTGCGTGGCCGCACATCAAGGCCGGCCGCTCGACGCTCGTCGCGGCGCCGACCGGCTCCGGCAAGACGCTCACCGCGTTCCTGTGTGCGCTCGACGATCTGGTGCGCGATGCGCTGGCGCATGACGGCACGCTGCCCGACGCGACGCTCGTCGTGTACGTGTCGCCGCTGAAAGCGCTGTCGAACGACATCCACGTGAACCTCGATGCGCCGCTGGCCGGCATCGCCGAATCGCTCGCGCAACTCGGCTTGCCGGTGCCGGCGATCCGCACCGCCGTGCGCACCGGTGACACGACGCAGGCCGAGCGCGCCGCGCTGCGCAAGCGCGCGCCGCACATTCTCGTCACGACGCCCGAGTCGCTGTACGTGCTGCTGTCGTCCACGTCGGGGCGGCAGATGCTGTCGAACGTGCGCTCGGTCATCGTCGACGAAATCCATGCGCTCGCGTCATCGAAGCGCGGCAGCCATCTCGCGTTGTCGCTCGAACGTCTCGACGCGCTGGCCGGCCGTGCGCTGCCGCGCATCGGGCTGTCGGCCACGCAAAAGCCGATCGACGCGGTCGCACGCTTCCTGGTCGGCGGCCCGGCAGACGCGCCGCGCGACTGCACGATCGTCGACACGGGCCACACGCGCGAGCGCGACCTCGCGCTCGAACTGCCGAACGTGCCGCTCGAACCCGTGATGGCAACCGACGTGTGGGAACAGGTGTACGACCGCATCGCCGGCCTCGCGGCCGCGCATCGCACGACGCTGGTGTTCGTCAACACGCGGCGCACCGCCGAGCGCATGGCGCGCCATCTCGCCGACCGGCTCGGCAAGGAAGCGATCGCCGCGCATCACGGCAGTCTCGCGAAGGAGCATCGCTTCGACGCCGAGCAGCGCCTGAAGCGCGGCGAACTGAAACTGCTCGTCGCCACGGCATCACTTGAACTCGGCATCGATATCGGCGACGTCGATCTCGTCTGCCAGGTCGGTTCGCCGCGCGGGATCGCACCGTTCCTGCAGCGCGTCGGCCGCTCCGGGCACCATGTCGGCGGCGTGCCGAAGGGCCGGTTGTTCCCGTTGTCGCGCGACGAGCTCGTCGAATGCGCGGCACTCCTCGATTGCGTGCAGCGCGGCGAGCTCGACACGCTGCGCATTCCCGAAGCGCCGCTCGACGTGCTCGCGCAGCAGATCGTCGCCGAAGTGGCGTGCACGGAATGGCAGGAAGACGCGCTGTATGCGAGCTTCACGCGCGCGGCGCCGTATGCGCGGCTGACGCGCGAGCGCTTCGACGAAGTGATGAAGATGCTCGCCGAAGGCTTCACGAGCCGGCGCGGCGTGCGCGGCGCGTACCTGCATCGCGACGTGGTCGGCGGCACCGTGCGCGGGCGCCGCAACGCGATGATGACCGCCACCACGTCGGGCGGCACGATCCCCGACATGGCCGACTACGCGGTGCTCCTCGAACCGCAGGGCATCCAGGTCGGCACGGTCAACGAGGATTTCGCGATCGAAAGCCTGGCCGGCGACTTGTTCCAGCTGGGCAACCAGTCGTACCGGATCATTCGCGTGGAAACGGGCCGCGTGCGGGTGGAGGATGCGCAGGGCCAGTCGCCGAACATTCCGTTCTGGCTCGGCGAGGCGCCGGGGCGCAGCGACGAGCTGTCCGCGGCGGTCGGCCGGCTGCGCGCGCGGCTCGACGGGCTGTTCGCCGATGGCGAACGGCAAGGGCAAGGGCATGCCCGAGGCGGTGAACGCACTGACGACGGTATCCGCGGGAAGACGACGGCTGAGACAAAGGCGACGACCAAGGCCAAGACCAAAGGCGGTGCAAAATCGACGCGACGTGCCGAAGCCGAAGCCGAAGCCGAAGCTGAAGCCGAAGCCGAAGCCGAAGCCGAAGCCGAAGCCGAAGCCGAAGCCGAAGCCGAAGCCGCGATCAGTGTACGAAACGACGTCGCCCGTGCCGCCCCTGCCAGCCCGGCCGACAGCCGCCTCGCGCCTGCATTGCGCTGGCTCGTCGACGATCTGCACCTGTCGCCCGACGCCGCACACCAGATCGCCGACTATCTCGCGCGCACGCGCGCCGCGCTCGGCGCGCTGCCGACGCAGGACACGCTCGTGATGGAGCGCTTCTTCGACGAATCGGGCGGCACGCAGCTCGTGATCCATTCGCCGTTCGGCAGCCGCATCAACCGCGCGTGGGGGCTCGCGCTGCGCAAGCGCTTCTGCCGCAGTTTCAACTTCGAGCTGCAGGCGGCCGCGACCGACGACGCGATCATCCTGTCGCTGTCGCTCGCGCACAGCTTCGCGCTCGACGAAGTGTGGCGCTACCTGCGTTCGACGAGCGCCGAGCACGTGCTGGTCCAGGCCCTGCTCGACGCGCCGATGTTCGGCGTGCGCTGGCGCTGGAACGCGACGACCGCGCTTGCATTGCCGCGCTTCACCGGCGGCAAGCGCACCGCGCCGCAACTGCAGCGGATGAAGAGCGACGACCTGCTCGCGATCGTGTTCCCCGATCAGGTCGCGTGCCTCGAGAACATCGTCGGCGAGCGCGAGATCCCGCATCACCCGCTCGTCGACCAGACGCTCGACGACTGCCTGCACGACGCGATGGACACCGAGGGCTGGCTTGCGCTGCTGCGCCGGATCGAGAGCGGCGCGATCGAGCTCGTCGCGCGCGACCTGCCCGCGCCGTCGCCGCTCGCGGCCGAGATCCTGAACGCAAAACCCTACGCGTTCCTCGACGATGCACCGCTCGAGGAACGCCGCACGCAGGCCGTGCAGTCGCGCCGCTGGAGCGATCCCGAATCGACCGACGATCTCGGGGCGCTCGACGCCGACGCGATCGATGCGGTGCGCGACGAAGCCTGGCCGCTCGTGCGCGACGCGGACGAAATGCACGACGCGCTGCTCACACTCGCGTGCATCGCCGATCGCGAAGCTCACCAACACGAGGGCTGGCTCGACCGGCTCGCGGAACTCGCCGAACGCCGCCGTGCGACGAAACTCGTGATACCCGGCGACGCCGCGCTATGGGTACCGGTCGAACGACTCGTATGCGTGCGTGCGCTGCATCCCGGCGCACGCATCGTGCCGGCGCTCAAGGTGCCGGCCGCCTGCGCGCAGCCGTGGGAAGCCGATGCCGCACTCGTCGACGTGATCCGCGCACGGCTCACCGGCTTCGGACCGCTTGCGCTCGACGCGATCGCGGCACCGCTCGGCCTGCCGCCTGCGTCGGTCGCGACGGCACTCGCGGCGCTGGAACGCGAAGGCTATGTGATGCGCGGCCGGTTCACGCCGGGCACGACGACGGACGAATGGTGCGAACGCCATCTGCTTGCACGCATTCATCGCTATACGGTGAAGCGGCTACGTCGCGAGATCGAGCCGGTCGAGCGTGCAGACTTCATGCGCTTCCTGTTTCACTGGCAACACCTGACGCCGGACACGCGCGGCACGGGCCGCGACGCACTCGCGGCCGTGGTCGAACAGCTCGAAGGCTACGAGGCCGCGGCGAGCGCCTGGGAAGACGCGTTGCTGCCCGCGCGGCTCACCGACTACATGGCGGGCGGGCTCGACGAGCTGTGCCGCTCGGGCAAGCTCGTGTGGACACGCATCGGCGCACCGGCGCGCGCGGCCGGCACACCCGTGAAGACGACGCCGATCGTGCTGCTGCCGCGCCGCCACCTCTCCGCGTGGCAGGCGCTGCGCGATCCCGACGCGCAACCGGCGCTGTCCGCGCGCGCCACGCAGGTACGCGACGCCCTCGCCGCGCATGGCGCGATGTTCTTCGATGCGCTGCTCGACGACCTGCACATGCTGCCCGTCGAACTCGAACAGGCACTCGGCGAACTCGTGTCGGCCGGCCTCGTGAATGCGGACAGCTACGCGGGCCTGCGTGCGCTGTTGAAGCCCGCCGTCAAGCGCAGCGCGACCTATGCGCCACGCACCCGGCGCGGCGGTGCGCTGATCGGCGGGATGGATGACGCGGGTCGCTGGGCACTCGTGCAACGTCACGCGCCGCCGGACGATGCGCCCGTGCCGAAACGCGGCCAGGCCGCGACCGACCCCGACGCGCTCGAACACATCGCCTGGACGCTGCTGCGCCGCTACGGCGTCGTGTTCTGGCGGCTGCTCGAACGCGAAGCCGACTGGCTGCCGAGCTGGCGTGAACTCGTGCGGGTACTGCAGCGCCTCGAAGCGCGCGGCGAGATTCGCGGCGGACGCTTCGTCGCCGGGCTCGCGGGCGAACAGTTCGCGCTGCCCGAAGCGATTCCGATCCTGCGCGAGCTGCGGCGACAACCCGGTGACGGACAGTACGTGTGCGTGACGGGCGCCGATCCGCTGAATCTTGCCGGCACGCTGCTGCCCGGCGACAAGGTGCCGGCACTGGCCGGCAATCGCGTGCTGTTCCGCGACGGCGTGCCCGTCGCCTCGCTGGTTTCGGGGGCGTTCCACTACGCCCCCGAACTGTCGCCCGCCGCGCGCGAGGATGCCCGCCTGCGGCTCGCACGCCACTGCTGACATCGGCTGACACGCGACACCGCACGGACTACTGATCACTGGGCCGCGCTGCCGCCGTCGTTCGGGTAGCATCGAACGATTTTCCGCACGAGCGCCCGCGCTCGAACACAACAAGACTTCCGGAGACTGCTGGCCATGCCCTCGCATGTCGAATCGCCCGCCGCTCATCACGCGGGCTCGCTGACGATTTTCCAGGGCGCCGCGCTCTATATCGGCGCGGTGCTCGGCACCGGCGTGATCGCGCTGCCCGCACTGGCCGCCGAGGTGGCGGGGCCCGCCTCGCTACTCGCCTGGGCGGCGTTGGTCGTGCTGTCCGGGCCGCTCGCGGCCACCTTCGCCGCACTCGGCGCGCGCTATCCCGACGCAGGCGGCGTCTCGACCTATGCGCGGCGCGCATTCGGGCCCAAAGCTGCGGCGATCGTCGGATGGTGCTTCTACTTCGCGGTACCGGCCGGCGCACCGGCCGCCGCCATGTTCGGCGGCGCATACGTCGCGGCCGTCACGGGCGGCGGGCACACGACGGTCATCGTCACCGCTGCCGCGCTGATCGCGACCGTGTCGGCCGCGAATGCATTCGGCGTCACGGTTTCGGGCCGCATGCAGCTCGTGCTGTCGGCACTGCTCGTCACGCTGCTGCTCGCCGCGGTGCTCGCCTCCGCGCCGCACGCGCGCACCGCGAACCTGCATCCGTTCGCGCCGCACGGCTGGCTCGCGGTCGGCCAGGCTGCCGCGCTGCTCGTGTGGAGTTTCGCCGGCTGGGAAGCGATCACGCATCTCGCGGCCGAATTCCGCCGGCCCGCGCACGACATGCCGCGCTCGGCGGGAATTGCGGTCGTGGTGGTCGGGTTTCTGTATCTGTCGGTTGCTGCCGCGAGCGTGACGGTGCTCGGGCCGTCCGCGGGCGGAACGGGTGCGCCGCTCGCCGAACTGATCGCGGGCGGCATCGGCGGCCATGCGCAGGTGCTGGCCGCCGCGGCCGCAGTGCTGCTCACGCTCGGTACGATGAACGCGTATTTCGCGGGCGCGGCGAAGCTCGGCGCGGCGCTCGGGCGCGACGGCGCATTGCCCGCGTGGCTCGCGCAAGGCAGCCAGGTCGGCGGCGTCCCGCGCCGCAGCCTCGGTGTGATCGCCCTGCTCGCAGTGGTCGCACTCGCTGCGACGACGCTGTCGGACGTCGGGCCGAAGCCGCTCGTGCTCGTCACCTCGGGGTGCTTCGTGATGGTGTACGGGCTCGGCGCGGCCGCCGCGCTGAAACTGCTGCCGCGCGGCGGCATCGCACACCGTTGCGCATGGATTTCGCTGGTCGCGGTGGCCGCGCTGTTCCTGACGACCGGCTGGTACATCCTGTGCCCGCTGCTGCTCGCGGGCGGTGCGCTGCTCTATCTGCAGGTGGCCGGACCGCGCCAGTGACCCGGCAGCTGCGCGCGGGCCGGCCCGCGCCTGCTGGCGGCGACGCGCGGGCTGATCATCCCCGAACCGCTGGCCGGATTGCCGGCCACGCCGCCGCGCGCATCCTGCGTAGGGGCGCGGCCTCGGCCGTCCGCCGATACTTCGCGCCCGTCAGGCGGGCACCAGCTCGAAGCTGAGCCGTTTGCCGAGCGCGGTGGCCGCGCTCGCGAGCGTCGCCAGCGTGAGGCTCGTGTCGGTTTCGTCGAGGAGGCGGTTGAGCGCGGCGCGGCTGGTTTTCATCCGTGCGGCCATCGCGGTTTTCGTGATGTGCTGCGCCTTCATTTCCTGCCCGATCTGCCACGCGATCACGCGCTTGATCGCGGTGGCGGTGGCCGCTTCGAGATTGTCGTCCTCCTCGAGGAAGGTATCGAAATCGCTGCCGATATGCGGATTGTTCGTGGTCGTCATGGGTACTCCAGTGCATGGCGTTGCCGGTGGCCTGACCGTCGAAGACGGCGCGTTCCGGCGCAACCGGGAAATTCAGATGGCGCGCATCAGCGCTTTCAGGCGCGCGACGGTGACATCGAGATCGTCCGACGGCGTGGCCCGCGACTGCTTGAAGAAGCCGTGCAGCAGGACGATCGTGTCGCCGACGACCGTAAACAGCACGCGCGCGCTTCGCCCCGGCAACATCACGCGGATCTCCCACAGATCCTGCGCCATCTTCCGAACGAGCGGCATGCCGAGCGGCCAGCCGAGTTGAACGGTCTTGATCTCTTCGCCGATCGCCCTTCGCTCCGCTTGCCCGAGCGCCTTCAGCCATTCGCGCACCGGCTCGTTGCCACGGGCCGTCTGGAAGAATCGCACGCCGAGCGTGACCTGGATCTGCTGTCTCGTCATCGTCTTGACACCAATCGTACCAAAATCGGTACGATATGCCAAGCACCCCGCAGCCGGCTACTGACCGGATGGCCAACCCGGCAGCCGGGAACGGCGGCCGGTCCGCCCGCTCAATCGTCGCGACGAGCCGGCTTGCGCGCCGCACGTGACGTCCCGCGCTCACGCGTCTCGCCGAACCGCGACCGCGCGATGTCGCGCACGGCGTCGATCAGCGTTCGCGCGACCGGCGACGGCTGCGCATCGGTGCGCAGCACCAGCCCGACCGGCTCGTCGGTGCCCGCCGCCGGCAGCGGCAGGCGTGCCAGCGCCCCGGCCGACAGGTCGTATTCGGCCGCATAGAGCGGCACGAACCAGACCGCGTCGTTTTCGAGCGCGAGCGCACGCGCGACCGATACCGACAACACCTCGATGAACGCATCCAGCGGCGGCACGCCGCAAGCACCAAGCAGTTGCTCGGCCGACTGGCGGATCAGCGTGCCGAACGGCGGCAGCACGACCGGATAGCGCACAAGCTCGGCCGCCGGCGCCGCATTCGAGAGCAGCGGATGCCCGGCGCGCACGACGGCGACGAGCGGCTCGTTGTACAACTGCTCGAACGCGAGCCCGATCATCCGCTCCGGCTCCGACAGCCGCCCGATCGCGCACTCGATCGCGCCGGACTTCAGGCGCTCGAGCAGATCGGCGTTCGCGGCCGTCGCGATCCGCACGACGACGCGCGGCCAGCGCTCCGCGAGCGCCTTCATCAACGCGGGCGCGAGCGATGCCGCGACGGTCGGCAACATGCCGATTTCCAGCGTCGCCGCGGCGGCCCCGCCTTCGCGCGCGAGCAGCCCGACACCTTGCCGCAGCGCCAGCACGCACGCGTTCGCGTGCGGCATGAACAGTTGCGCCTCGCGGGTCGGCTGCGCGCCCTGCCGGCCGCGCTCGAACAGCTTCACGCCGAGGATCGCCTCCAGCTCGGCGATCGTCTTCGAAACGGCCGGCTGCGTGATCGACAGGCTTTCGGCTGCCTTCTGCACGCCGCCCAGCTGGGCGACCGCGAGAAAGCACTGCAGGTGCCGAAACTTGACGCGGCCGTCGGCGATACGGTTATTCATAACGGGTGGTTATGCGATTGACGATGAAATGCCATTTTGCATAACTTTCCGGATAGCCCCAAGCGCTTGACGATACGTCACGCGTCACGCGTTGCGCCGCAGCGCCTGGAAACCGGCCGGCTCCCACATCCGCTTCGCGATCAGCAAGCTGGTGCCGCGCTTCTGCGCGAGCGGGGCCGACGACGATTCCGCATGCAGCGCGGCCGCCTTGCTGCGCAGCCGGCGCAATTCCAGTTCGAGCTCGGCGGAAGCGGCCTCCGTCAGCATCCCCTGCGAGAACGTCATCGTCTCGCCTTCGCCGTCGAAGCGGCTGTCGAGGAAATCGCCGAGCGCGTGCGCATGGAAGTAACGGCGGATCGGCCCGCCCGGCAGCCAGTCGAAATCCCGCGCGACGCGCACGCGAATCCGGTCGCCTGGCAACAGCGCGACGACGTTCATCCGGTCGAGCATCAGCAGGTATTTCACGCATTCGGCCTTCGTCACCTGATAGGCCGACACGATGTCCTGCACCGTCCAGTAGTTGATCGCGCAGACGGCGACGAGCAGCAGCTTGTCGTCCGACACGAGCAGCGCCTCCTGCTGCTCGGTCAGCACGTGCAGCCTCGGCGCCGACGCGGACGCCTCCTGCACGAGCTCGGCCAGCGTATAGCCGAGCAGCTGGGAGATCTCCACGACGCGCTCCAGCGTGAAGCGGCCGCTGGCGAACAGCCGCTTCACGCTGGTCTCGGAAACGTCGAGCGCACGTGCGACGTCGCGGTAGGTCATGCCCTGCGCCTTCAGCTGGCGCTTCAGCATGTCGATGAGTTGGGCGGTTTCGGTCATGTTGGTATCGAAAAGTGATGCTCGAGGTCAGATATTAGGCTACCTGCGCGCGCCGGTGAACACATTCGGATACTTGTCTGCATAATCCACTCCGTGCTGTCACTGAACGACGGAGCCGACATGACCACCCGAACCGACACCGCTGCCTACGAATCGCATCACCCCGCCCCGCGCGATGCCCGCGACACCGATCGCACGATGCCGCTCGCCACGGTCCGCACGCTGGCCGCCAGCGCGCACGTCGGGGATCTCGTGTTCATCCGCGTGACGGCGAATGCGCCGCGCGACGCGGCAGGCGCGACGGGTGCGTGGGCCAATCGCTTCGGCATCGTGGTCGACACATCGGGCGACGAGCCCGTGATCGCCGAACCGGCGCTGGCGTGGACGAAGCTCACGCCGCTATCGCGCTTCGTCGCCCGTACCGACGGCGGACGCATCGCGCTGGCCCGTCGCGTCGCGGAGCCGAGCGCCGATGCGCAGCGCCAGGTGCACGCAACCGCCGAACAACGGATCGACGCCCTGCTCGGCAACCGCTTCAACCTGCGGACGCGGCGCGGGTTCTGCGCGCGCTACGCGAGCGACGTGCTCGGTGCCGACCGGGATGCGACGCCGGCCGCCCTGCTGCGCAGCGGCACGCTGTCACTCGAATTCGACGGGATCGTGTTCGATCCCGGCCGCCCGTCATAACAGGCGCTCAGGGAGACCGGATAACAACAAGAACGACAACACAAAAAAGCGGCGACGGGCTGGCTGGAGGGCCGTGCACGGGGTCGTCACCGACGACGCGAAGCCCGATCGCTTTTTCCGCCGGACAGGCATCCTGTCCGGCGGAATTTTCATTGGTGCATCGGACATAACGAACGGTTATGCGATTCGCGAAAAAAGGTCATTTTGCATAACTTTCCGGATTGGCTAAAGTCGTGCCATCCACTTCGCGAAATACCTATCAGGAGACGCTCCGATGGATTCCCCCACGATCCTCACGCCGCGCGACTGGCCGTCGCATCCGGCCTATGTCCACCCCGAGTACCGTTCGTCCGTGAAGCGCGGCCCGACGCGCCCGCTGATCCCGCTGAAGGAGAAGCTCCGCGACCAGTACGCGCCCGTCTACGGCGCCGAAGATCTCGGCGCGCTCGACCATGACCTGACGAAGAACGCCGTGAAGAACGGCGAGCCGCTCGGCGAGCGCATGGTCGTCACGGGCCGCGTGCTCGACGAAGGCGGCAAGCCCGTGCGCAACACGCTCGTCGAGGTGTGGCAGGCGAACGCCGCCGGCCGCTACGTGCACAAGGTCGACCAGCACGACGCGCCGCTCGACCCGAACTTCCTCGGCGCCGGCCGTTGCCTGACCGACGACGAAGGCCGCTACCGCTTCCTGACGATCAAGCCCGGCGCATACCCGTGGGGCAACCATCCGAACGCGTGGCGCCCCAATCACATCCACTTCTCGCTGTTCGGCGATTATTTCGGCTCGCGTCTCGTCACGCAGATGTACTTCCCCGGCGACCCGCTGCTCGCGTACGACCCGATCTTCCAGGGCACGCCCGAGGCCGCGCGCGATCGCCTGATCTCGCGCTTCTCGATGGACATCACCGAAGAAGGCTATGCGCTCGGCTACGAATTCGACATCGTGCTGCGCGGCCGCGACGCTACCCCGATGGAGCGCTGAACCATGACGACGCTGAAGCAAACCCCTTCGCAGACGGTCGGCCCGTACTTCGCGTACGGCCTGTGCCCGCAGCAATACGACTACGACCTGAAGAGCCTGTTCACGCCGACGATCGCCGCGGCGCACGCCGAAGGCGAGCACGTGCTGCTGGTCGGCCAGGTGTTCGACGGTGACGGCAACGTCGTCGGCGACGCGGTGCTCGAATTCACGCAGGTGGACGGCGCGGGCCGCTACCCCGCGTCGCGCGACGACATCGCGACATCCGGCTTCACGGGCTTCGCGCGGGTCGGCACCGGCACCGATGCGCAGCAGCGCTTCGTCGTCGAGACGGTGAAGCCGGGCCGCGTCGCCGCCGGCGAAGCGCCGCACATCAACGTGACCGTGATGATGCGCGGGATCCTCACCCACGCGTTCACGCGCGTGTACTTCGACGACGAAGCCGCCGCGAACGCAGCCGACCCCGTGCTGAACGCCGTGCCGGCCGAACGCCGCGCGACACTCGTCGCGAAACGCGACGCGCAGCCGGGCCGCCCGGTCGTCTACCGCTTCGACATCCGCATGCAGGGGCCGGACGAAACCGTGTTCTTCGACGTGTGACGCGCGGGCCGGCGCACGCCGGCTTCGCCCGCTACCGCACCGCCGCGTGGCGCGATTCCGACAGGCATCGCGCCACGCGGCGTTTTCCATGGTCAGCCGTCATCATTCGATGCTGCAGTGCATCGCGCCGCGTCGCGGGTGCCGACGGCCTTGCCGTGGGACTCCCGCCCCCGGATCGAACGAACGGTTGAAGCGCATGCTGCGATAGCACACAAGTCGTTCGTCGGACACGATATCGTTTGCGCGTTACGTGACGTATTCTTCGCTATCCGCAACGCTTCAATGAGATTGAATCGAAACAGGAAACAATTACGCATGTCATGCGCGACACCGCCCGGCAGGCCGTGCGCGCATTCTTTCTGACCGAGTGCCTTGAAACGCGTCTGACCGAAGTTGGCAGGCGCGTTTTTTTTGCGGCAACCGGCACGCCGACGTGGCATGCGCCACTTCGTTCCGGTCAGCGCCGAATCTCCAGATAGCGGCTCGGCGTATCACCCAGAATGCGGCGAAACGCCGACGTGAACGCGCTTGCGCTTGCATACCCGAGATCGAGCGCGACCCGCGTCACCGGCTGCCCGTCGCTCAGGCGCGCGATCGCCGCGAGCATGCACACCTGCTGGCGCCATACGGCAAAACTCACGCCCGTCTGCGCACGGAACTGCCGCGTGAACGTGCGGCGGCTCAAGCCCGCGTCCGCGGCGACCTGGTCGAGATCGGCCGCGATCGACGGCGAGGCAAGCAGGTGCCGGCACACCTTCGCCAGCCGCGCGTCGGCCGGCAGCGGCGCATGCAACGACAGGCGCGGCATCGTCGCGATTTCCGCGACCAGCAGCGCCATCAGCTTGCCCGCGCGCCCGTCGACGTCGTACAGGGCCGGCAAGTCGATCGCATCGTCGATCAGTTGCCGCAGCAGCGCCGATACGCCATACACACCGCACTGCTCGGGCAGGCCCGCCTCAAGCGCGGCGTCGCCGGACACGAACGTGTTGAGCATCGTGACCGGCCCGGTCATCGTCATTTCGTGCCGCACGCCGGCCGGCACCCAGCATGCGCGCTGCGGCGGCACCAGCCAGCGCCCGTGCGGCGTCGACACGCTGATCGTGCCGCGCGACGCGAACGCGAATTGCCCGCGCCCGTGCGCGTGTTCCGGAAACGTCGTGCCCGCCGCATAGTCGTTCGCGGTCACGACCACGCTTCGCGGAATGTTTTCGTAGGGATCCAGCAGGGTATTTCTCACGGCCCGAATTCCATCATCAATGACCCGATATCGAAGGCGGGTCTCCTTCGCGCGATCTACGATCCGCTCCACCCTTGCGCGACCTGACGGCCGCAAGACCCGTCGGCCTGATCGGCCGGATTACCACTGCATCGGAGCGGACATGCCGAATACGTTTCATCGCGTGGGGGACGGCCCCCACCCTGTTCTTGTACTGCCCGGCTGGTTCGGCGACGCCCACGCGTTCGAACCCGTCGAAGCGTGGCTGTCGCGCCAGCACTTCAGCTATGTATTCATGGACTACCGAGGCTACGGCCGCATGCGCGACGCGGCGGGCCACTACACGATCGACGAGATCGCCGCCGACGCGCTCGCGCTGGCCGACACGCTCGATTTCGCGACCTTCAGCGTCGTCGGCCATTCGATGGGTGCGATGGCGGCCGAGAAAATCGCCGTCATCGCGCCCGGGCGTGTGCGCGCGCTGGTGCCGGTCACGCCCGTGCCGTGCGGCGGCCTGCCGTTCGACGCGGAAAAACGTGCGCTATTCGAGCGCGCCGCCGACCATGTCGCCGATCGCCGGACCATCATCGACCGCAGCACCGGCGGCCGCCTGCCCGCTTCCTGGGTCGAGTGGAAAGCGGCGTATTCGGCAGCCCGTTCGTCGCCGCCTGCGTTCGGCGCGTACTTCCGCGCGTGGGCCGATACGGATTTCGGCGACGAAATCGCCGGCATCCATCCGGTGAAAGTGCTGATCGGCGAGCACGATCCGGCGTTCGACGCGGCACTGATGGCCCGCACCTACCTGCGGCGTTATCCGCTCGCCACCGTCGACGTGCTGCGCAACGCGGGCCACTACCCGATGAACGAGACGCCGCTCGCGCTGGTCGCCGCGATGGAAGCGTTCCTGCGCGCCGTGACGGCGAACCCCGTCGGCAACCCTTGACGACGCGCGGCGCGCAACGAGCATGGCAGTCATGCGCATCATCGCAGCATGAACGACATCGCCGACAAGCTGTTCAGCGTGCGCACCACATGCTCGACCGAAGGCCCGTCGAAGCGCAGCGTCACCGCATCGACGCGCTCCAGCGACGGCAGCACGCAGAACAGGTCGGCCAGCGCCGCCGTCTGCACGCGCAGCGTGCACGCGGCCGGCGCGGGCCGATGGGCGCCGGCGCGCACGCCTGCCGACAATGCGCGCGCAACCGCTTCGCGCGCAGCCGAGGCGATCCGCGCACATGACGCGGCGGGCGTGAGCGTATCGCCGCTCGACGCGCCGCCGGCCGTCTTGACCGTCTCGAAATGCGCATCCGGAAACAGCGGCTGCGTTTCCGCCGCGAACACGTCGTCGCCCGTGGCCAGTGCGACGTGCGCGCCGTATTCGCGCACCAGCGCACCGTACAGCCCGGCTTCGCCGAGTTCGACGCCGTTCAGCCATACCTGCGTGAACGCAAAGCTGTTGATCGTGTGCGCGAGCACGCCGCGCGTCTGCGATTTCGCGTGATAGCCGATCATGAACACGAGATCGGGCTGCTGCTCGAGGCCCGTCATCAATCCGAGCGTGCGCGGCTTGCCGAGCACGACGCGCGCACGCGCATCGAGCCCGTCGGGCAGCAGGTTGCGAAAACCGCCGTGCGAATCGTTGACCCACACCGCCTGCGCGCCGCCCATGAACGCGCCTTCGATCGCCGCGTTCGCCTCGGCGGTCATCCAGCGGCGCGCGCGCTCGTATTCCGGATTGCCGGCGCGCGTCTGCTCGGTGGCGAATACGCCGGCGACACCTTCGATGTCGGTCGAAATCAGGATCTTCATGACTGGGTAAGACGTCCTTCGTGACCTTCGTTGAACAGGCGATCGAGATCGGGCACCGCATCGCGCAGCGATTGCCGCACGTGGCCGTCGCGCCCGGCCACCGTCACGGCCTGCAGCAGCGCGTCGGCGATCGCATGCTCGACGCTTTCGGCCGCGGCCACGAACAGCGGATCGAGCGCCGCATCGGCGACGAGGGCCGGCAGCGCGAGAGTCGATGCGTCGTGCGCGATCGTGTAGGCGGTGGAGAATGCGAGCGCGATGTCGCCGCTGCCGTGCCCGTAGACCGAGCCGGTGCGTGCCAGCCCCGCCCCTGCGCGGCGCGCAAGCCGCGACAGTTGCCGCGCATCGAGCGGCGCGTCGGTCGCCAGCAGCAGGATGATCGATCCTTGCTCCGGCGGCGCCGCATGCGCGGCCTCGGCCGCACGCCGTTGCGCGACGATGCGTCCGACCGGCACGCCGCCGAGCGTCAGCATCGGCAGCCGGCCGAAATTCGCGAGCACGAGCGCGCCGACCGTATAGGGCCGCCCGGCCGCAACGGCGACACGCGATGCCGAACCGATCCCGCCCTTCAGGTCGAAGCTCGCCATCCCGCGCCCCGCGCCCACCGCGCCGCGTGCGACGTCGCGCGATGCCGCGCGGCACGCGTCGTCGTAATGCGCGGGCGTGACCGCGAACGCCTGGATATCGTTCAGATAGCCGTCGTTGCACTCGAACACGAGCGGGTTGACGGTCGACCAGTCGCGGCCGATCTGCGGATTCGCCGCGATCGCCGCACGAATCTGCGCCTGCGCGAGCGCGCCGACGCCGAACGTATTGGTGAGCGCGATCGGCGTCTCGAGCGTGCCGAGCTCGTCGACCTGCACGAGCCCGACACTCTTGCCGAACCCGTTGATCACCGCCGCCCCAGCCGGCACCTTGCTGCGGTACACGTCGCCCGGATGCGGCTTCACGACGGTCACGCCCGTCTGCACGTTGCCCGCATCGAGCGTGCAATGGCCGACCGTCACGCCCGGCACGTCGGCGATCGTGCCGCGCGGCCCGGACGGCAGCGTCGCCGTCCACATCGGAGAGTGACGCATCAGCGGCGCTCCAGTTTCGGATCGAGCGCGTCGCGCAGCCCGTCGCCGAGCAGGTTGAACGCGAGCACGGTCAGGAAGATCGCCAGGCTCGGGAAGATCGCGATGTGCGGCGCCGTCACCATGTCCGCGCGCGCCTCGTTGAGCATCGCGCCCCACTCCGGTGTCGGCGGCTGCGCGCCGAGCCCGAGGAACGACAGGCTCGCGGCCGTGATGATCGACGTGCCGATCCGCATCGTGAAGTAGACGACGACCGACGATACGGTGCCCGGCAGGATGTGCCGCATGATGATCGTCCAGTCCGACGCGCCGATGCTGCGCGCGGCCTCGACGTAGGTCATGTGCTTGAGCATCAGCGTGTTGCCGCGCACGAGCCGCGCGAACGCCGGGATGCTGAAGATCGCGACCGCGCAGATCACGTTGACCATCCCGTTGCCGAGGATCGCCACCACGCCGATCGCGAGCAGGATGCCCGGGAACGCGAACAGCACGTCGGCCACGCGCATCGTAATGCGGTCCCACCAGCCCTCGTAGTAACCGGCGAGCAGCCCGAAGAACGTGCCGATCACCGCCCCGAGCGCAACCGAGAAGAAGCCGGCCGCGAGCGAGATGCGCGTGCCCGCGATGATCCGGCTGAAAATGTCGCGGCCGAGCGAATCGACGCCGAACCAGTGCACGACCGACGGCCCCGCGTTCAACGCGTCGTAGTCGAAATAGTTCTCCGGATCGAACGGCACGATGTGCGGGCCGACGAACGCCAGCACGACGAGCGCCAGCACGAAGCCGCCCGCGACGAGCGCGACGGTCTGCTTGCGGAACTTGCGCCAGAATTCGCGCCACGGCGTGCGGATCGCGGCGGGTGCGGCCGGCGCCGCGGTCTGGACTGTCGCGTTCATGCGCGCCTCACTTGAACCGGATGGTCGGGTTGATGACCGCGTACAGCACGTCGACGGTCAGGTTGATCAGGATGAACTCGAGCGAAAACAGCAGCACGATCGCCTGGATCACCGGGTAGTCGCGCATCGTCACCGCGTCGACGAGCAGGCGGCCGAGCCCCGGCCAGTTGAACACGACCTCGACGACGATCGAGCCGCCGAGCAGGAAGCCGAACTGCAGCCCCATCATCGTGACGACCGGGATCATCGCGTTGCGCAGGCAGTGCTTGAGCACCACCATCGGCTCGTGCACGCCTTTGGCACGCGCGGTGCGCACGAAATCCTCGTTCAGCACCTCGACGAACGACGCGCGCGTGAAGCGCGCCATCACGGCCGCGACCGCGGCGCCGAGCGTCAGCGACGGCAGCACGTAGCTCTTCCACGAGCCGTCCGGCACGACCGGCAGCCAGCCGAGCTTCACCGAGAAGACTTCCATCAGCAGCATGCCGAGCGCGAACGCGGGAAACGAGATGCCCGACACCGCGAGCGTCATGCCGAGGCGGTCCGGCCAGCGGTTGCGCCACACCGCCGACGCGATGCCGATCGCCATCCCGAAGGCCGTGGCCCACACCATGCTGACGAGCGTCAGCATCAGCGTCGGCATGAAGCGCTCGCCGATCTCGGTCGAGACCGGCCGCTTGCTGCGCGTCGACATGCCGAAGTCGCCGTGCGCGATCTTCGTGAAGAAGTTCACGAACTGCGCGGGCAGCGGCCGGTCGAGCCCGAGATCGGCACGCACGAGCGCGACCGTCGCGTCGTCGGCTTCGGGGCCGGCCGCGAGCCGCGCCGGATCGCCCGGCAGCAGGTGGACGAACAGGAACACCAGCACCGCGACGATCGCGAGCGTGGGCAGCAGGCCGAACAGGCGTTTGACGAGAAAATTCAGCATGGGGCACCGATCGATTCAGCGTACCGGCGGCTCGCGCCGCCGGCACCGCATGGCGGACGAGCCGCCGTCATCACCACTGTCATTTCAGCGAGATTTCGTCGAAGTTGAACGAACCGTCCGGCATCACGTACGCACCCTGCAGCCGCTTGCTGCGCGCATAGACGATCTTCTCCTGCACGAGGAAGATCCACGGGGCATCGGTCCATATCTGCTTCTGCGCATCGGCGTAGAGGTCGGCCTTCTTCGCGCGATCGACCGTCTCGAGCGCCTTCGTCAGATCGCCGTCGACCGTGTCGTTCTTGTAGTACGCGGTGTTGACGAGCTTCGGCGGCGCCGACGCGCCGGCGAGCAGCGGCGTGATCGCCCAGTTCGCTTCACCGGTCGACGACGACCAGCCGATGTAGTACATCCGCACCGGCGCCTTCGCCGGATCCGGCGCGCTCTCGACCTTCGCGACGCGCTCGCCGGCCTCCAGCGCCTGCACCTGCACCTTCACGCCGACCTGCGCGAGCTGCTGCTGCACGAACTGGATCGCCTTCTGCGACGTCGAGTTGTTATACGCGGACCACAGCGTCGTCTCGAAGCCGTTCGGATAGCCGGCCTCCTTCAGCAGCGCGCGCGCCTTCGCCGGGTCGTACGGCCACGGGCCCAGCTTCGTCGCATAGTCGACGCCCTGCGGCACCACGCCGGTGGACGGCGTCGCGAAGCCGGAGAACGCGACCTTCGCGAGCGCTTCCTTGTTCACCGCGTAGTTCAGCGCCTGGCGCACCTTCGGGTTGTCGAACGGCTTCTGCAGCATGTTCAGCGACACGTAGCGCTGCACGATCGACGGCCGCTCGACGATGTCGACCTTCGGGTTGCCCTTCAGGTCGGCCGCCTGCTCGAACGGGATGCGGAACGCGAAATCGGCTTCGCCCGTCTTGATCAGCGCGGCACGCGTGTTGTTGTCGACCACCGGCTTCCAGTCGATCGCGTCGATCTTCGGATAGCCCTTCTTCCAGTAGCCGGCGAACTTCTTCACCTTCAGGTCGTCGGTCTGTTTCCATTCGACGAACTCGAACGGGCCCGTGCCGACCGGATGCAGCGCGATGTCGCGGCCCCACTTCTTCAGCGCGGCCGGCGAGATCATCACGGCCGACGGGTGCGCAAGCGTGTTGATCAGCGCCGAGAACGGCTCGCGCAGCGTGATCTTCACCGTGTACGGATCGACCACTTCGGTCTTCTCGATCACGCGGAACATGTTGTAGCGCTTCAGGTGGTTCGCGGGATCGGTCACGCGGTCGAAGTTCGCCTTCACGGCCGCCGCGTTGAAATCGGTGCCGTCGTGGAACTTCACGCCCTGGCGCAGCTTGATCGTGTAGACCTTTGCATCGGGGCTCGCGTCGTAGCTCGTTGCCAGCACGTTGACGAGCTTCATGTCCTTGTCGAAGCCGAACAGCCCCTGGTAGAACGACTTGACGACGGCCTGCGACACCGTGTCGTTCGCGTCGTACGGGTCCATCGTCGTGAACGTCGAATCCACCGCCATCACCGCGGTCTGCTGCGCGAACGCGGGCACCGCGGCCGACAGCGCGAACGCGCCGGCAAGCGCGACGAAACACGCGCGCGGACGAAACATCGGGAACGGATGCTGCTTGGTCATTTTGCTGGGCTCCTAACGGTGAATCGGTGACGCCTCACGGGCGCTTCGGTTTCGACTTCCTTCAAGCTCGCGCATCGCCGTGGCGGTGCATTGCTTCAGTACGCGCCGCCGACGCGGTGCGTCGCGACGTAATGATCGGGGCCGACCGCGACCAGCGGCGCGACGACCGGCTCGTCGCCGACCGCGCGGATCGGGCTCGGGATTTCGTCCGCCGCGAGCTGGCGCGGCGCATGCCGGCGCGCGGGATCGGCCACCGGCACCGCGCTCATCAGCTTCTTCGTGTACGGGTGCTGCGGCGCCTCGAACACCGCGCGGCGCGGGCCGATCTCGACGATCTGGCCGAGATACATCACCGCGACGCGATGGCTGATGCGCTCGACCACGGCCATGTCGTGCGAGATGAACAGGTACGCGACGCCAAGCTCGCGCTGCAGGTCGAGCATCAGGTTGACGATCTGCGCCTGCACCGACACGTCGAGTGCCGACACCGATTCGTCGGCGATCACGACCTTCGGATTCAATGCGAGCGCACGCGCGATCGCGATCCGCTGGCGCTGGCCGCCCGAAAACTCATGCGGATAGCGGCGCGCGGCCTCGGGCGGCAGGCCGACCTTGTCGAGCAGCCAGTCGACGCGCGCCTGTGCTTCGCGGCCGCTCGCGACGCCGTGCACGAGCAGCGGCTCCATGATCGAGAAGCCGACGGTCAGGCGCGGGTTCAGCGACGCGAACGGATCCTGGAAGATGAACTGGATGTTCCGGCGCAGCGCCTGCAGGTCCGCGCCCTTCAGCGCGCTGATGTCGCGGCCGTCGAACTCGATCGAGCCGCTCTGCGATTCGACGAGGCGCAGCAGCGAGCGGCCGGTGGTCGACTTGCCGCAGCCCGATTCGCCGACCAGCGCGAGCGTCTCGCCCGCGCGCAGTTCGAAGCTCACCCGTTCCACCGCATGCACGTATTGCGACACGCGGCCGAACACGCCGCTCTTCACCGGGAAGCGCGTCACGAGATCGCGCACGCGCAGGATCGGCGAAGCGGAGGGGTCGACGGGCGGCTGAGCAGCGTCGTTCGCCGCGGGTGCGGGCGACGCAGCCGGCGCTGCCGCGCTCGCGCCCTCCACCTTCAGCAGCGGGAATTTCTCGGGTGCATCGGTGCCCTGCATCGAGCCGAGTTTCGGCACGGCCGCGAGCAGCGCACGCGTGTAGCGATGCTCAGGCGCCGCGAAGATGCGATCCGATTCGCCCTCCTCGACCTTCTCGCCGCGATACATCACGAGCACGCGGTCGGCCACTTCGGCCACCACGCCCATGTCGTGCGTGATGAAGATCACGCCCATGTTCATTTCGTCCTGCAGCCCGCGCACCAGTTGCAGGATCTGCGCCTGGATCGTCACGTCGAGCGCGGTGGTCGGCTCGTCGGCGATCAGCAGCGACGGCCGGCACGACAGCGCCATCGCGATCATCACGCGCTGCCGCATCCCGCCCGACAACTGGTGCGGATAGCGCGCGAACACGCGGCGCGCCTCCGGGATGCGCACGAGTTCGAGCAGCCGCAGCGTTTCCGCGCGCGCTTCCGACGGGCTTTTCGACTGGTGCAGCGCGATCGCCTCGCTGATCTGGTCGCCGACCGTGAACACCGGGTTCAGCGACGTCATCGGCTCCTGGAAGATCATCGCGATATCGGCGCCGCGAATGCCGCGCATCGTCGCGCCGCTGGCCTGCGCGAGATCGACAATCGCACCGCCGCGCCGGCGGAACGCGATCCGGCCGTTCGTGATCGCGCCGCCGCCGTGCTCGACGAGCCGCATCAGCGCGAGCGACGTGACCGACTTGCCCGAGCCCGATTCGCCGACGATCGCGAGCGTCTCGCCGCGATCGACGTGAAACGACACGTTGCGCACCGCGTCGAACGTCGCGCCTTCGCGGCGGAACGTGACCGACAGGTCGTCGACGGCCACCACGCGCTGCTCGGGCAGCACCAGGCCGGACGGGTTACGGCTCGAAGTCATCGTGGATCTCCTTCTCGTGCGGTCGGGAATCAGGCCGTGTCGTCGTCGCGATAGATGCCGACCACCGGCGCTTCGCCGACGCGCGCATAGCCGCGGTACATCCCTTCGGTGTTGAACGGCATCGCGACGTTGCCCTGCGCGTCGACCGCGATGATCCCGCCGCGACCCGCGAGGCGCGGCAGCTTGTTCATCACGACGTCGTGCGCGGCATCGGCGAGCGATGCGCCGCGATACGCGATCTGCGCGGCCACGTCATGCGCGGTCGCGAGCCGGATGAACATCTCGCCGGTGCCCGTCGCGGATACGGCGCAGGTCGCGTCGTCCGCATAGCAGCCCGCGCCGATGATCGGCGAATCGCCGACACGCCCCGGCTGCTTGTTCGTGATGCCGCCCGTCGACGTCGCCGCTGCAATGTGCCCGTGCTGGTCGCATGCGACCGCGCCGACCGTGCCGTGCTTGCGGTCCGGATCGAGCGGTTCGGCCGGCTGCTGCTGCGCTTGCGAAGCGCCGAACGTGAACGTCGCCGCGTCGTGGTCGAGCATCGCGCCCGCCGCTGCGCGCGCCTTGACCCACTGCGCGTGACGCGCCTCGGTGTGGAAGTAACCCGGTTCCGCGAGTTCGAGCCCCTGCGCGGCTGCGAACGCATCGGCGCCCTCGCCGGCGAACAGCACGTGCTCGCTGGCTTCCATCACGCGCCGCGCGGCCAGCACCGGATTGCGCACACGCGTCGCGCAGCAGATCGCGCCGGCGCCGAGCGTCGCGCCATCCATCACCGCCGCGTCGAGTTCATGCTTGCCCTCGGCCGTATAGACGGCGCCGCGCCCGGCGTTGAACAGCGGACAATCCTCGAGCATCCGCACCGCGACGGTGACGGCGTCGAGCGCGCTGCCGCCATCGGCCAGCACCTGCTGCGCGGCCGTCAGGATGGCGGTCAGTTCGGCACGGTACTGACGTTCGGTGTCGGAATCCATCGCCTCGCGCAGGATCGTGCCTGCGCCGCCGTGAATCGCCACGATCGCGGGTGAAGTCATGTTTTTTTCGGACGGTGAGTTGAAGGGTTGGCGGCCGGCGGCGTCGCTTGCGGCTGGATGAGCCACGGCAGCAGGAATTCGGTCATCTCGGCCGCGGATTTCGCGGACCGGTGCGTGCGCAGCGCAACCGCATCGATCAGCGCCTCGATCATCGCGAGCACGGCCGCTTCCGACGTCGCCGCGAAGCGCCGCTCGGCCCTGACGTACAGGTTCAGCGACGCGATCGGCGCAAGCGGCGATTGCGGGCCGTCGGAGATACCCAGCACGCGTGCCCCGCGCGCCGCCGCGCGGCGGGCCAGTTCGATGGTGTCCTTCACGTAGCGCGGAAACGCGAGCGCGATCACGAGATCGCGCGAGTCGGCCGTGTACAGCCGCCGCGCCGCGTGCGACGGACCGCCGAGCAGCGCGAGCGACTGCACGTTGTCATGGCAGACGGACAGCCCGTGCTCCATCAGCCCGGTGAGAAACGCGCTCGACCCCGCGCCGAGGATCAGCACGCGCCGCGCGCCGACGATCGCCTCGACCGCGGCCTCGACATCGGCTGCGTCCAGTTGCGCACGCGTGTTCTCGATGTTCGCGACGGCCTGGTCGAATACCGCGTCGATCCAGGCGGCGCCGCGCACGCCGGGCTCCTGCTCCTGCGCGGAACGCAGCCGCTCGACCGGCCCGAGCGTCGCCTCGAAGCCGCGCACGAGCGCCGCGCGCATCGCCGGATAGCCGTCGAAACCGAGCGCCTTCGCGAAGCGGTTCGCGGTCGCGATCGACGCGTTCACGGCCTGCGCGAGTTCGTCGATGCGCATCGTCGCCGCGCGGAACGGATTCGCGAGCACGAACTCGCCCATGCGACGGTGGATCGGCGTCATCAACGGCATCGTCGACGCGATCCGCTCGGCGATGGCGGGTTCGTCGTGACTGGCGTCGGGCGGAACGAGAGGCGTCATGCGAAGGGTTGTTGCAAGGAGGATGAAAATGAATTTACACAACTCCCGCCTTGAAAAGAAATAAATTTTCATCAGGGTTCATCACGCCCGGCCCCGCGTCTTTCGATCCGCCGATGCGCGCACAGCCCCGCCGCACGGGCCTTGGCGCGTAATGACCGTGCGTTGCCCACCACGCCGCGTGGCCGTGCTGCTCGGGAAAACCCCGAGCAAGTTCGTTCGAATGCATTTTCACGTTGACCGGATTCGAATTCGAACATAGGATGCTCGAAAATGATCAGTCGTCAGATAACATTGCAGCTCGGTGACGACAAAATGTTCGTTCGAATACCGTATTTTCGATATAAGGCGGCATGACTCGCGCCCATCAAGATCGGACATCGTACGAATAAAACGAACATGCCATCCTGGGCGGATGGCCCTTACGGATCGGCGGGCGCTGTGCGCCCGTCCCTCTGACAGGAGACAGCAGTGAAGACAGTCAAGGCGTTGCGCTGGTGGATCATCGTGCTCGTATGTCTCGGCACGATCCTCAACTACCTCGCACGGAACTCCCTCGCGGTGCTCGCCCCCGAGCTGAAGCAGGTCTTTTCGATCTCGACGCAGCAGTATTCGTACATCGTCGGCGCGTTCCAGATCGGTTACACGATCATGCAGCCCGTGTGCGGCTTCGTCGTCGACCTGATCGGGCTGCGGCTCGGGTTCGCGCTGTTCGCGATGCTGTGGTCGATCGTCGGCGTCGCGCACGGCTTCGCGTCGGGCTGGCTGTCGCTCGGCATCCTGCGCGGCTTTCTCGGCCTGTTCGAAGCCGCCGCGATTCCGTCCGGGATGAAGGCGGTCGCCGAATGGTTTCCCGATCGCGAGAAATCCGTCGCGGTCGGCTATTTCAACGCGGGCACGTCGCTCGGCGCCGCGATCGCGCCGCCGCTCGTGGTGTTCCTGTCGATGCGGTTCGGCTGGCAGGCCGCGTTCATGGCCACCGGCGCGCTCGGCTTCGTATGGGCCGCGCTGTGGTACGCGCAGTACCGGTCGCCGGCCGACCATCCGCGCATCACGCCGCAGGAGCGCGCGCTGATCCGCGACGGTCAGGCGACGATGCCGCCCGTGTCGAAGCGCCGCATTCGCGACGTCGTCACCGCGCGGCGCTTCTGGGCCATCGCGCTGCCGCGCTTCTTCGCCGAGCCCGCGTGGCAGACCTTCAGCTTCTGGATTCCGCTGTATCTCGCGACCGAGCGCCACATGGAGCTCAAGCAGATCGCGATCTTCGCGTGGATGCCGTTTCTCGCGGCCGACCTCGGCGGCATCGCGGGCGGCTACCTGTCGCCGTATCTCGCGAAGCGGTTCGAGCTGCCGCTCGTGTGGTCGCGCGTTGCCGGCGTCGCGCTCGGCGCGGTGCTGATGCTCGGTCCCGCGATGATCGGGCTCGTGGCGTCGCCGTACACGGCCATCGCGCTGTTCTGCGTCGGCGGCTTCGCGCACCAGATGATTTCCGCACTCGTCAACACGCTGTCGGCCGACGTGTTCGATCCCGAGGAAGTCGGCACCGCGAGCGGCTTCGCCGGGATGGCCGCGTGGATCGGCGGGCTCGGCTTCTCGCTGCTGGTCGGCGCGCTCGCCGACAAGATCGGCTATGCGCCGCTGTTCGCGTGCCTCGGCCTGTTCGACATCATCGGCGTCACGCTGCTCGCGATGCTGATCCGCGGGCAGTCGAAGCAGGAACGCCTGCTCGCCCGGCACGCCTGACCTTCGCTCTCACCAGGAATCGCATTCATGACTTCGCTTCTTCATCCGCCCGTGTTCCGCGTCGCCGGCCAGCACGCGAACCGTGTGCTGCTCGCGTCCGAGGCGGGCGCGACCCTTGAAATCTTCGTGCTCGAGGACGACATCGTGCGGGTGCGCGTGCTGCCCGACGCGACGGCGCGCAACCCGCGCACGTGGTCGATCGCGCCGGGCCTCGACGACGTGCCGCTCGACGGGCGCGACCGCCTCGATCTCGACGGCTTCGCGCTGCCGGCCTATACGCTCGTCGAAGACGACGATGCCGTGTGCATCGACACTGCGCAGATCCGCGTCGTGGTGCGCCGGCAAGGCGGCCACTGCACGTGGTCGATGCGCGGCGCGGACGGCACGTGGCGCGTCGCACTCGCCGACCGTGCGACGCAGGCGTACAACTTCGGCTGGTGGGACGATCGCGCGTATCACTACGTCGCCCGCGAGCGCGGCGACAAGGTGTTCGGCCTCGGCGAACGCGCGGGCGACCTCGACCGCACCGGCGCGCGCTTCGAGATGCGCAACATCGACGCGATGGGCTACAGCGCGAAGCACACCGACCCGCTGTACAAGCACATCCCGTTCTATATCACGTGGTCGCCCGCTGCCTGCCAGGGGTTCGGGCTGTTCTACGACACGCTGTCGGACTGCGCGTTCGACATGGGCCGCGAGCTCGACAACTATCACGGCCCGTACCGCTATTTCGTCGCCGAGCACGGCGATCTCGACTACTACTTCATCGCCTCGCCCGACACGCCGCTCGCGGCCGCACGGCGCTTCACGTGGCTCACCGGGCGCCCCGCGCGCACGCCGAAATGGGGGCTCGGCTATTCGGGCTCGACGATGAGCTACACCGATGCGCCGGACGCGCAGCAGCAGATGAACCAGTTCGTCGAACAGTGCGACACGCACGACATCCTGTGCGATTCGTTCCACCTGTCGTCGGGCTATACGTCGATCGGCGCGAAGCGCTACGTGTTCAACTGGAACCGCGACAAGTTTCCCGACGCGAAGGGCTTCGTGAAGCATTACCGCGACCACGGCATCCGCCTGTGCGCGAACATCAAGCCGTGCCTGCTGCGCGACCATCCCGCATTCGAAGAGGCGGCCACGCGCGGGCTGCTGATCCGCTCGGCGTCCGGCGAGCCCGCGTGGGTGCAGTTCTGGGACGAGGTCGGCGCGTATCTCGACTTCACGCAGCCCGACGCGTATCGCTGGTGGCGCGAGCAGGTCACGTCGGCGCTGCTCGAATACGGGATCGAGTCGACCTGGAACGACAACAACGAGTATGAAATCTGGTCGCCCGACGCGATCGCGCACGGCTTCGGCCAACCGTATCCCGCGCGTGAAGCGAAGGTGCTGCAGACGATGCTGATGATGCGTGCGTCGCGCGACGCGCAGCGCGCGCATGCGCCGGCGCGGCGGCCGTTCCTCGTGTCGCGCTCCGGCGGCGCCGGCATGCAGCGCTATGTACAGACCTGGTCCGGCGACAATTACACGTCGTGGGAAACCCTGCGCTACAACCTGAAGATGGGCCTCGGGCTCGCGCTGTCGGGCGTGTCGAACATCGGTCACGACATCGGCGGCTTCTCCGGGCCCGCACCGTCGCCGGAGCTGCTGCTGCGCTGGGTGCAGTTCGGCATCTTCATGCCGCGCTTCAGCATCCACTCGTGGAACGACGACGGCACCGTCAACGAACCGTGGATGTACCCGGAGATCACCGCGCAGATCGCGTCGCTGATCAAGCAGCGCTACCGTCTGCTGCCCTACCTCTATCACCTGCTGTGGCTGTCGACGACGCGCTACGAGCCCGTGCTGCGGCCGACCTTCGCCGATTTCCCCGGCGACGCACGCTGCTACGACGAATGTGACGACATGATGCTCGGCGACGCGCTGCTCGTCGCGCCGGTCGTCGATCCGGGCCTGACTGCGCGCACTGTCTACCTGCCGTCGGGCGCGCGCTGGATGTGCTGCGCGAGCGCGCAAGCGTTCGACGGCGGCGCGAGCGTGACGCTGCCCGCGCCGCTCGACTCGCCGGTGATGCTGCTGCGCGAGGGCCGCGTGCTGCCGCTGAACGTCGCGGAACAGCATTTCGGCGCGCGTGCCGACACGCGCGGCTTCCTCGTCGCGCCGCGCATCGAGGACGGCGTCGCCTACGGCGAATGCGTCGAGGACGATGGCGAGACGGAAGCATGGCGCGACGGCGAATACGGACTGTGGCGCATCGAGACCGGCCGCGAAGCGTCGGGCGCGCTCGGCGTATCGGTGCGCTGGGACGGCCGCCCGGCACGCCCGGCCGACCGCGTCGAAATCCTGTTGCCCGCGTCGCTGCACGGCGCGGTCGCCGTGCGCGGCGCGCGTGTCGAGCAGGATGCGCAGGACGGTGCATGGCGCCGCCTCGTCGTCGCATTCGACAGCTGAACCGCGTCACCCTCGCAAGACGGGCCGTTCACACGGCCCGCCGCCCGCCACAGAGGAGGCGACCGAGCCTCCCGCCCACCTTGAAAAGATGAAGAGATCTGGAGATCGTCAATGAAAGCACCCGTCAACCGCTATGCAATCCTGATTTTATCGGCCGCATCGCTCGGCACGACCGCCGCCCACGCGCAGAGCAGCGTGACGCTGTATGGTGTCGTCGACGATTCGCTCGCGTACGTGAACAACCAGCAGGGCCACTCGAACATCTACATGCGCGACGGCAACCTGTATGCATCGAAGTTCGGGCTGCGCGGCGACGAGGATCTCGGCGGCGGCACGCATGCGATCTTCGACCTGCAGTCCGGCTTCAACCTGAACAACGGCGCGCAATCCGCCGCCGGCCTGATCTTCAATCGCCAGGCGTTCGTCGGCCTGCGCAACGATCGCTACGGCACGATGACGGCCGGCCGCCAGTACACACCCTACTTCCTGTTCGTCGGGCCTTACGCGTCGAGCAGCTGGCTGACCGGCGCGACGGGCGCGCATCCGGGCGACATCGACGGCCTCGACACGACGACACGCGTGAACAATTCGGTTACCTATACGTCGCCGACCTTCGCCGGGCTGACCGCGAGCGCGATGTATGCCTTCGGCGGCATTGCCGGCGCGACCGGCAAGGGCAACACGTTCAGCGCCGCGCTGCGTTATGCGAACGGGCCGATCGGCGTCGCGGCCGGCTACCTGCGCATCAACAGCTCGGGCTCGTCGGCCGGTTTCCTGAATCCGGCGACCGCCGCGTCGGGCAGCTTCGCGGTGTCGGTGCTGAACCAGGGCTACCTGACCGCGAAGGCCGTCGAGCAGGTCGCGGCGGCCGGCAACTACACGCTCGGCGACCTGACGATGGGTCTCAACTACTCGAACGTGAAGTACCTGCCCGGCAACGGCTCCGCGTTCACGGACACGGCCGTGTTCAACACCTACGGCGCGCTCGCCGCGTATCGCTTCACGCCGGCGTTCTCGGTGGCCGGCGCGTTCGCGTACACGCTCGCGTCGAAGGCGAACGGCATCAACAGTGCGGCCCGCTACCAGCAGGTTTCGCTGAAGGAGTCGTACAGCCTGTCGAAGCGCACGACGCTCTATGCGCTGCAGGCGTACACGCATTCGAGCGGGCAGACGCTCGGTGCGCAAGGCGCCGGCCACGTGATCGATGCGGCGCCGATCGTCGGCGATTCGCAGCAGCTCACGCCATCGACGACGCACGGCCAGTTCGTCGGCATGGCCGGCATCGCCGTCACGTTCTGAACCCTCGCGGCAGCGCTTTCGGCGCGCTGCCCCTGCCCCGGACGACACGCGCATTTCCCGCATTCCACGCGCGCCGTCCGGGCGCCCGATATACGTCCGCCACGGCGTTCGCAGCGCCCCGTCCGCCCGCCGGGCGAACCTCCCGGGTTTTCTCGATCTTCTCAATACCTTACAATTCGTCAGGTTTATCTCTTCTGCATGCCCCTTCTTGCAGTCCTGACACCGCGGTACACTCGACGCACGCCGTATCAGGGTCCGACGCGCGACACGCGCGCCGGGCGGCGTCGCGCCTCGTTGCGCCCACAACTGGATGCCAGCCATGCCAGATTCCCGTCCCTCGCCCCGCACGACGTTCAAGCCGCAGGTCGTCCTGCCCGCGCTCGCGGTCATCGGCGCGCTGCTCGTCGTGTGCGCACTGCACCCGAGCGAAGCCGGCGCGCTGTTCTCCGCCGGCCAGCAATGGGTCATCGCACGCTTCGACTGGTTTTACGTGCTCGCCGTGACCGGCTTCCTCGTGTTTCTCGTGCTGATCGCCGCCAGCGACTTCGGCAACATCCGGCTCGGCCCCGACGACGCCGAACCCGAATTCAGCTTCGTGTCGTGGACGGCGATGCTGTTCGCGGCCGGCATGGGCATCGGCCTGATGTATTTCGGCGTCGGCGAGCCGATGCAGCACTTCCTGAAGCCGCCGACCGTCGACCCCGGCACGCCCGCCGCCGCGCGCGAAGCGATGCTGATGACCTTCTTCCACTGGGGCTTCCATGCGTGGGCGATCTACGGGTTGATGGGGCTCGTGCTCGCGTATTTCGGGTTCCGCTACAACCTGCCGCTGACGCTGCGCTCGGGGCTGTATCCGGTGCTGCGCGAGCGCATCAACGGCTGGATCGGCCACACGGTCGACGCGTTCGCGCTGGTCGGCACGGTCGCCGGCATCGCGACGACGCTCGGCTATGGCGTGATGCAGATCAGCGCCGGCCTGCACACGGTCGTGGGCTGGGACACCAGCGGCAACGCGTTCCGCATCGGGCTCGTCGTGCTGGTCGTGCTGCTCGCGGGTGCTTCCGCCGCGAGCGGCCTCGACAAGGGCGTGAGGCGGCTGTCCGAGCTGAACCTGCTGCTCGCGTTCCTGTTGCTCGCGTTCGTGGTCGTCGCGGGACCGACGTCGTTCCTGCTGCGCGCGCTCGGCGACAACATCGGCCAGTACCTGTCGCATCTCGTCGACCTGTCGTTCCGCACCTATGCATACGCGTCGCCGCGCGAGGAAGGCTGGTTCGGCGGCTGGACGATCCTCTACTGGGCCTGGTGGGTATCGTGGTCGCCGTTCGTCGGCATGTTCATCGCGCGCATCTCGCGCGGCCGCACAATCCGCCAGTTCGTGATCGGCGTGCTGCTCGTGCCGACCGCGTTCAATCTCGTGTGGATGACCGTGTTCGGCAACAGCGCGATCTGGCTCGATACGCACGGCGCCGCCGGCGCGCTCGCGCAGACGGCCACCAATGTCGACGCGTTGCTGTTCCGCTTCTTCGATTTCCTGCCGCTGTCGCAAGGGCTGTCGATCGTCGCGATCGTGCTGATCGCGGTGTTCTTCGTCACGTCCGCCGATTCGGGCGCATTCGTGCTCGACCAGATCGCGACGCGCGGCAACGCGCACTCGCCCGTCTGGCAACGGCTGTTCTGGGCCGCGCTGCTCGGCGTGACGGCCGCGGTGCTGCTCGTGGCAGGCGGGCTCGGCGCCTTGCAGGCGATGACGCTGATCGCCGCGCTGCCTGTGGCCATCATCATGCTCGCGCTCTGCTACGGGCTGTGGCGCGGGCTCGCGGCCGACCGCGTGCACTATTCTCAGGACGTCGCGCCCGCGACGAGTTTCTGGACCGGCCAGCACTGGCGTCACCGCCTGACGCACATCCTGCGGCAGACGACCGAAGCCGAAGCGCGCCAGTTCGTCGCCGAGACGGTCGAGCCCGCGTTGCGCAAAGTCGCCGACGAGTTGCGCGCGAGCGGTGTCGATGCGAACGTGCAGCGCGACAGCGACGACGCCGTGCGGCTCACCGTGCCGACCGCCGACCACCGCGATTTCGTGTATGGCGTGCGCGTGACGGTGAAATCCGCGGCCGCGTTCCTGGTGCGCGAGGCGGCCGAGCCGGCAGCGGAACGGGCCCACGTGTACGGGATCGTCACGTTCTTCGAGGACGGGCGGCTCGGCTACGACGTCGAATACCTGCGCGGCGACGAAGTGATTGCCGACGTGTTGCGCCAGTACGAACGCTACGTGTCGCTCGCGGCCGACAAGCGCACGCATCTGCTGAGCCGCGCGCCGGGGCATGCGACGGAGGCCGAATGAACTCCACCCTTGCCTCGCCGTGGCGGTCCGCCGCCCGCGATGGAGCGGCACGATGACCGGACTCCTGCAAAGCCGTGCCTCCGACGTCATCGCGCTCGGCACGCTCGCCGTGCTCTACCTCGGCGGCGCCGGCATCGCGCTGTGGCGAATCCGGGCCGCGGCGCCCCGCGGCAAGGTCTACTGGATCGTCTGCGCGGCGCTGCTCGCCGGCGGCGCCATCGCGATGGGCATCAACCTGTCGCCGGTGCCGGATACCGGGGACATGCCGCCCGGGTTTGCGCTTGGCATCGAAGCCGTCCTGCTCGGTCTCGCCCTGGTCGCCGGCGGATGCGCGTGGTTGATGTTGCGCGCGCGGCGACACTGACGCGCGTGCGTCACGCGGCCCGGCTTCGTCCCGCGCGAACGGCCACGCGCGGGGCGAACCGGCCGGCCCTTCCTTGACCTGCCTCGTTACCGCAACGCGTCACACGGACGGTGCCCGCGCCGTCACGAGCCAGCATGCCGCGTCGAAGCGTACATCGGCACCCTCCACGTAACGCGTGAACGCGGCGCGCATCGTGTCGACCACGCGCCGCCGCGTTGCCTCGTCCACCTCCAGCAATGCCAGCCCGACCGGGCCCAGCCGCGAGATGTAGTCGTCCAGCGCGGAAGCAGGCAGCGCGCACGCCAGATCGACCGGCTCGATCGCGATGTCCGCCCAACCGCTGTCCGACAGCACCGACGCAACGCGCTGCCGGTCGCCGAACGCGAATTGCCCCGGCGCGCCCGGCCGCCGTGCGGGCAGCTTCGGCAGCAATGGCGCGGCGGCCCGCTCGGCGAGCGTCATGAACGGATTGTCGGCCGCGCTGCGCCATGCGATGAACCGCATCCGCGCATTCGGCCGTGCCGCACGCCGCAGATTCGCGAACGCCCTGACCGGATCGGCGAAGAACATCACGCCGAGGCGCGACACGATCAGGTCGACGCTCGCGGCCTCGAACGCGTGGGTCTGCACATCGGCGCGCACGAAGCGGGCGAGAACGCCGCTGCGTTCCGCACGCGCCTGCGCGGCGTCGATCATCCGGGCCGAGATATCGATGCCCGTGCATTGCGCGTCCGCCCCGAGCCGCCGCGCGATCGCGAGCGTGACCGCGCCCGTGCCGCAGCCGACGTCGAGCACGCTGCGCGCGGACGACGTGGCCGCCGCATCCACGAGCAACTTCTCCAGCGGTTCGAACATCCGGTCGATCGGCGCCTGCGTGTCGACCCACGCGCGCCCCGACGGGCCGTTCCAGAGCGCGGATTGTTCGTCATTGGGCTGGCCGGTTTCCATCGTCGATTCCCCTTCTGGTTCATTGATCGTGCATCACACTTTGCTGCTTCAAGCCGGCTTGAGGTCAAGCACTCCGATGGCGACACCCGGCCACATGCAAGCGCCCCCCTCTTTTCACATTTCTTACATTCGCGCTGCGTATCGTTGACGACTTTCCTACGGTGCCTCCCATGCGACGACTCCTCACGCGCGCGCTGCTCGTGCGCTGCGCTCCCCTTGCTGCCCTCGCCGCGCTGTCCGCGTGCTCGAACCACATCGATTCGCCGGCCGATCCGGCGAGCGCGTCGGTCAACGTCCAGGCCGCATGGGTCGAGATCGGCGATGCGAACCAGGCGATCGCGCGCGTCATCACGAACTACACGCCCGCGTCGGCCGGCGATCCGCTGTGCCCGCAACTGACCGCCGACGGCAAGCTGTCGCGCATGTCCGTGCGCGCGGGCGCCGCGACCCTCGCCCAGCGGCCGACCGCCAGCGATCCGGCCGATTCGAAGCCGTCGAGCTTCCCGGTGTCCGTCTGCGAGATGACGCTGCCGGCCGGCGCGCAGGCGGCGAGCGTCGCGGGCCGCACGCTGCCGCTGCCGAAGGCGCAGCCGCAACGCATCGCGATCATCGCCGACACCGGCTGCCGCATGAAGAAGGCCGACAACGCGTGGCAGGCGTGCAACGACGCATCGGTCTGGCCGCTCGACACGATCGCGGCCAGCGTCGCGAAGCTGTCGCCCGACCTCGTGATGCATATCGGCGACTACCACTATCGCGAGAACGCGTGCCCGCCGGACATCGCCGGCTGCAAGGACAGCCCGTGGGGCTATGGCTGGGATACGTGGCAGGCCGACCTGTTCCGCCCGGCCGCCCCGCTGCTCGCGAAGGCGCCATGGGTCGTCGTGCGCGGCAACCACGAGGAGTGCGCACGTGCGGGCCAGGGCTGGTTCCGCTTCCTCGATCCGCGCCCGTATTCGGCCGCGCGCTCGTGCGACGATCCGGCCAACGACAACAACGCGAACTATTCGGAACCCTATGCGGTGTCGCTCGGCGGTGGCTCGCAGGTGATCGTGTTCGACACCGCGAAGGTCGGCCGCACGCCGCTCAAGACGACCGACGCGCAATTCGGCATCTACCAGAAGCAGTTCCAGACGGTCGCCGCGCTCGCGTCGAAGGCCGGCATGACCACGACGATCTTCACGAACCATCATCCGATCCTCGCGTTCGCGCCGATCGCCGGCAGCACGCCCGCGCCGGGCAACCTCGCGCTGCAGTCGGTGATGTCGAGCCTCAACGCCCAGGCGTACTACCCGCCCGGCGTGCACGTCGCGCTGCACGGGCACGTGCACGATTTCCAGGCGATCAACTTCTCGTCCGGGCATCCGGCGACGATCGTGTCCGGCAACGGCGGCGACAATCTCGACGTCGCGCTGCCCGACCCGTTCCCGGCCGGCCTGACGCCCGCACCGGGCGCCGTGATCGAACGGCTGTCGCACAACAACAGCTTCGGCTTCCTGATCATGGAACGCCGCGCCGCCCCGGCGACCGGCTGGGTGTTCCACGCGTATTCGGCGGCCGGCAAGCTGCTCGCGTCGTGCAACCAGTCGGGCACGACGCTCGCCTGCGACAAGACGGGGTTCATTGCGCCGTGAGTGAAGTGGTTCGATGTGACGGCCGCCGTGCGGGCGGCCTGCAAACGCTGCGCACGCTGGCCACGGCGGCCGTATTCGCCGGCCTGGCGCTCGCGGCTCACGCCGCGCCGGCCGAAACGGTCCTGCTCCCCGGCGCGCCGCCGTCGCGAGTCGTCGACACGATCGGCAACGGCACGCCGCAGGTGACGGGCAAGGTCGATGCGGCGACCGCGCGCTTCGCGCCCGACCCGACGCTCGTCGCGCTCGGCCGCCGGATTTTCTTCGATCCGCGGCTGTCCGAGCCGCGCGGCATGTCGTGCGCGGGCTGCCACGACCCGGGCCGCGCGTTCGCGCCGACGCTGTCGGCCGCCTCGCTCGCGGGGCCCGGCGTGCCGGAAGGCAGCCGGCCCGGGCGTTTCAGCCAGCGCAACGCGCCGTCGCTGCTCTACGTTCGCTACGTCCCGCGCCGCCACTTTTATCAGGATGACGACGCACCCGCGCCGTCGCCGTTCGGCGGCCTGTTCAGCGATGGCCGCGCGGATACGCTTGCCGAGCAGATCCGCGGGCCGCTGTTCGACCCGAACGAGATGAACAACCCGTCGCCGGCCGCGCTGCTGCGCAAGGTCGACGCGACCGAACTCGCGCCCGATCTCGCCGCGCGCTTCGGCGCGCCGGTGCGGCGCGATCCCGAGCAACTGGTGCGTGCAATGGGTCTCGCCATCGAGGCCTATCTGCAGAGCGACGAGATGGCGCCGTTCACGTCGCGTTTCGATGTATTCCTGCGCACGCGCAAGCCACTCGCGCCGGCCGAAATGCGCGGCCTCGCGCTGTTCCGGAATCCCGACAAGGGCAACTGCATGAGCTGCCATACGCTGTCGGAAACATCGAGCCGCCCGGAGCGTTCGCTTTTCACCGATTTCGGCTACGACGCGATCGCGGTGCCGCGTAACCGCGCGCTGCCGGCGAACCGCGATCCGCGCCATTTCGACAACGGGCTGTGCGACACCGCAAGGCGGCTGCGCTGGCCCGAGCCGACGCAATGGTGCGGCTACCTGCGCACGCCGGGGCTGCGCAACGTCGCGGTCAAGCAAACGTTCATGCACAACGGCGTGTTCACGACGCTGCGCGACGCGGTCGCGTTCTACAACACGCGCTCGACCGACCCGGGCTTCTGGTATCACGGGGCCAGAACGTTCGACGACGTGCCGGCCGCATACCGCGGCAACATCAACGTCAACTCGACGCCGATGAACCGCCGGCCGGGCACGCCGCCCGCGTTGAGCGACGCGGAAATCGACGACATCGTCGCGTTCCTCGGCACGCTGACCGACGCGCGCTATACGAAGGTGGCCGCCCCTGTGGCGCCCGCCGCCCCTGCCGGCCGGATCACGCGAACCGCCGTGCCGGCTCGCTGACCCTGGCCGAACGGCCAGCCGCACGCGCACCCGCTTGCGGTCACCGCAAACACTGGTTATATTTACAGTACTGTATTTATGAACAGTGAGGTGCGCGATGGAACATCTGGTCCGTATCGTCAACGAAGCTGATCGCCAAGTGCTGGCGTGGCTCCGCGCTCAGGTCGGTGATGCCCGCGTCGAGCGCGCGGCTCGCCAGCTCGGGCATACGCGCAAGCCCTTCCCCTCCGCCGTCTGCCGGTATCTGGGCATGAGCGCACCGGCCACGCTGCGCCAGGCCGAACGGCCGCGCGCCGCACGCGATTTCTCGGTCGGCGATCGTTACCTGTCGTTGATCCGCCAGCACCTCGCCACGCACTCGGCCAGCCGATGAAATGGCGGCGGCTCGCCGTGTCGGTGGCCCGGAAAGACGGAGGGCCTGCGCATTCGCTAGCCCGCCCGGCCGACACCGTGCTTACGTGGCCACGGTGGCTTCCCGTACGAGGCGGCCGAGCGTTTCGAATGCCGCTTCGTGCGCCGCATCGGCCACGCGCGTGCAAGCGAGCCGGATATAGCCGTCGAAGCGGTCGGAATTCGAGAAGATCGAGCCGGGCGCGACCCTGACACCGTGTGCCAGCGCGGCGTCGAACAGCGCCTCGGAGCGCACACCGTCCGGCAGCGCAATCCACAGCAGCATCCCGCCCGGTGGCTGGTTCATCCGCGTTCCGGCCGGGAAATGCCGCGCAATCGCATCGATCGTCACGTCGCGCTGCACGCGCAACTGTTCGCGAAACCGGTGCAGATGGCGATCGAACGCGCCCGAGCCGACGAATTCCGCGGCAACGGCCTGCAGCAACGCGGCGTTGTGCCGGCTGTGTGCGAACTTCAGCATCTTCACGCGTGCGTGCCAGCGCCCCGCGCTGATCCAGCCCAGCCGCATCCCCGGGGCCAGCACCTTGTTGAACGACGGGCAGTAGATCACCGTGCCGTCGCGGTCCCACGCCTTCACCGGCTTGACCGGCTGCGGCGCCTCGACGAGCTCGCGATAAGGCTCGTCCTCGATCACGGCCACGCCATGGCGCGCGCAGAGCGAGACAAGCGCGGCCTTGCGCGCGTCGGGCATCACGCAGCCGAGCGGGTTCTGCAGGTTCGGCACGACGACCACGGCCCGAATGTCCGGGTACGCGGTCAGCGCCACTTCGAGCGCATCGATCGACAGGCCGGTCGTCGGGCTGGCCGGGATTTCGAGCGCGCGCAGGCCGAGACTTTCGAGCAACTGGATCAAGCCGAAGAAGGCCGGCGATTCGATCGCGATCGTGTCGCCGGGGCGCGCCACCGCGCGCAACGCGAGATTCACGGCATCGACGCCGCCGCTCGTCGACATCACGTCGTCCGGCGTCACCGTCACGCCATACGACAGCGCGCGCTTGGCCATCGTCTGCCGGAATTCGGGCGAACCGCCGACGGGCCCCGCATCGGTCAGCAAGGTGGGCTTGCGCCGCAACAACCGGATCGCGAGCGCCTGCAGGCGCTCGGCCGGATACAGCGTGGCCAGCGCGGACGCGCCGCCGAGATTCAGCGCATCGGGTGCCGCGTTCGCGCGGTCGATCACGCGTGACACGCGTTCGTGCAGCCCCGCGAACGGCGGCTCGACGCTCAGCGGCGGCCCGTCGCTTTCCGGCAGCGTGTCGAGCGCGGCCGACGCGCGGCGCCGCACGAAGTAGCCGGAGCGCGGCTTCGCTTCGCACCAGCCGGTATCCTCGAGCCGCCGGAACGCCTGGATCGCGGTCGACAGGCTCACGCCGTGCTGTGCCATGAACGCGCGCACCGACGGCATCCGGTCACCGGGCGACAGCGTGCCGGCCGCGATGATGCGGCGGTAATGCTCGGCGAGCCGTTCGTAAAGCGGCTCGCCGTCCATGGGCAAAGGCAGGCGGGATGAATCGGCGAAAGGCGTCATGCAGCCGATCGTGCCCGCGCGGCCGATCGCACGCCAGATACAGATTCCGGGGAAACCCACCGATACAGCGACGCAAAATCGTCGTCTGCACCGCAACAGATTCCCGGCCCCTGAATCTGTCGTGCCGGTGCCCGTTTCCCTAACCTGATGGCACGCTGTCGCCTCGCCGTCGCGAGGCCGTGCAACCGGGAAAGGGAATCGCCATGCGAACGCATCACATCCGGCTCGACGCCGGGCAAAGCCACTTTGCGTGGTTCGACAAGGGCAGCCAAGTAATCGTGCTGGACGGCGCGCTGGCGGTCACGCTGCGCCACGGCGGGCTCGACTGGCTGCCCGACACCCCGCAGCACATTCGCCGCCTGCTCGACGAAGGCGAATGCCTGACGCTCGAGACGGCCGGTCACGTAGCGCTGTCGGCCGGCGGCACGGGCGCGGTCAGTACCGCGATCGTGGCGCCGGCCGAACCGCCCGGCGTGCTCGCGGTGTGGCGCACGATCCTGCGCCGGCTGTCCGGACGGATACGCGGCGGCCATCAAGTACGCGAGCATTCCTGAAATCGCGATATGTCGCGTCACTGAAGTGCATCAGGCTGCCACCGCATCATTCAGCAGAAATCTGGCGCGATCCGGTTCGACCGCGCTCATACGAATCAACCGACTTTGACCGGTTCAACCGTCGCGCCCTACCTGCCACGCGACGATCACGACATCACCGCACACTCCTGCGCCGCTCGACCCATTCGAATACCGCCATCCCGGCCAGCATCGCGACGACGAACACGATCCCCTTCGCCGACCCGAAGCCGATCGACACGATCGCAGGCCCCGGGCAGAAGCCGGCGATCCCCCAGCCGATGCCGAACACCGCACTTCCGGCAACCAGCCGCACGGTGATCGCCCGCGCGGCCGGCAACTGCATCGGCAAGCCGAGCCACGTCCGCGTCCGTCGCTTCGCCCAGGCGAACGCAAACACGGCCACGCCGATCGCGCCGGCCATCACGAACGCGAGCGACGGATCCCAGCGCCCCGCCAGGTCGAGAAAACCGAGCACCTTCTGCGGATTGGCCATGCCCGACACGATGAGGCCGACGCCGAACAGCAGCCCGGCCAGAAACGCGAACCCTGCCTGCATGTCAGCCTCCCAGCACGTGCCGTCGCACGAAGACGGTCACGAAGCCCGCGACCATGAAGACCACCGTCGCGACCACCGAGCGCAGCGCACCGCGCGACATCCCGCACACGCCGTGACCGCTCGTGCAACCGCCCGCGTAGCGCGTGCCGACGCCGACCAGCAGCCCGGCCGCCGCCAGTTCGACCCAGCCTGCATCGACAAGCGGCGTCATACGATTCCCTGCGACGTACGTCACAAGCGGTGCGGCGATCAGTCCGGCGATGAACGCCGCGCGCCAGTCGCGCTCGCCGGCGCGTGCCGTGAGCAGACCGCCGACGATGCCGCTGATGCCGGCAATCCGGCCGTTGAACGCAACGAGCCAGGCGGCCGCGAGCCCGATCAGCACGCCGCCGGCCAGCGACAGCCACGGCGTGAAATGAAGCGCATCAAGCTGCATCGCGCCGCCCCTTCGCGGCCGGGCCGCAGAACTGTTCGTACAACACGCCCATCACCGCGATCGCGGCCGGGCTGTCGAGCGAATAGTGGATGTTCTTGCCCTCGCGGCGTGTGCGAACCAGCGCGTTGTCACGCAACACGCCGAGCTGCTGCGACAGCGTCGGCTGGCGGATGTCCAGCGCGGTCTCGAGATCGCTGACGCAACGCTCGCCCTGCGACAGTTCGCAAAGCAGCAGCAGCCGGTCGGGATTCGACAGCACCTTGAGCAGCGCGCAGGCCGATTCGGCGGCCGCGCGCATCGGGCCGGGTTCCGGCAACCCGGGGGATAGATCGTCGTTCATCGGCGCAGGGGGACAATTAAAGCATCAATATTATATTAATTTATATAATGATGATCCTCGCTGTTTGCCGGCAAACGGCTTTACACCGCTTCCTTCGCTCAAGTGGTCTGCTTGCCCGCGATCGCCTTCGCGGCCGGCATGCGCGCCGCATCGGCACGCACCACGCCGAGCGCCAGCACCGCCATCCCCGCGATCACGCAAGGCCCCGCGACGACGGCAAACGCAGTCGACAACGGCACGCCCATCGCGAGCATCGCGCCGCCCGCCATCGATCCGACGACCGAACCGCCCCGGCCGATCCCGTTCGCCCAGCTCACGCCGGTGGTGCGGCACTCGGTCGGATAAAACGCAGCCGACAGTGCGTTCGCACCGACCTGAGAGCCCGACACGCAGAAGCCAGCCGCGAACACGGCGAGCGCGGCGCCCCAGGGCGATGCGGCAAACACGCCGATCGCGGCGACGAATACGCCGGCCGCCGCATAGCTGCAGGCCAGTACGCGATGCGGGTCGAAACGGTCCATCAGCCCGCCGAGGACGATCGCGCCAAGCGTGCCGCCGACCTGGAACATCGCGGTCACGCGCGCGGCCGTCTGCAGCGTCGCGCCGGTCGTGCGCAGCAGCGTCGGCAGCCAGCTCGACAGCAGGTAGATCACGAGCAGGCTCATGAAGAACGTGAGCCACAGCAGCAGCGTGCCGCGCAGCAGGTCGGCACCGAACAGGCGGCCGAGCGGCGACCCGGCCGGCTTGCCGGCGGGCGCGATGAACGACGCGTTCGCAAGATGCGGATCCGGCGCGATGCGCCCCAGCATCGCCGCGATCCGCTCGCGCGCCGCGCCGGTGTTGACGAGATAGCGCACCGATTCCGGCAGCCGCCACGCGAGCACCGGCAGCAGCAACAACGGCGCGGCGCCGCCGACGACGAGCACCGAACGCCAGCCGTGGTGTTCGATCAACGACGCAGCCGCAAGCCCACCGAGTGCGGAACCGATCGTGAAGCCGCAGAACATCGTCGTCACCAGCAGCGAGCGGCGTCGCGCCGGGCAGTATTCGGACGTCAGCGTGATCGCATTGGGCATCGCGCCGCCGAGCCCGAGCCCGGTCACGAAGCGCCACGCGATCAACTCGGTCAGGCCGCCCGCGCTCGCCGACGCGGCGCTCGCGATGCCGAAGCATGCCACGCAGGCGAGCAGCAGCCGCTTGCGGCCGAACCGGTCGCCGAACGGCCCGAACACGAGTGCGCCGGCCATCAGTCCCGCGAGCCCCGCGCCGAACACCGGTGCAAGCTGCGCGGGCGACAGCCCCCATTCCGCGCGGATGACGGGGGCGATGAACCCGATCGATGCGGTATCGAAACCGTCGATCGCGACGATCAGAAAGCACAGGACGACGATCGCGGCCTGAAACGGCGCCACGCGATGCCGGTCGATCCATTCGCTGACGTCGATGGACAGCGTATCGGTCATGATGGTGTCTCCTCCAGGAAGGCGGTCGCGCGTCGTGTCGTTGAATGACGCGCCGCCGGAATCGGGCCAACCGTGCCGCGTTACGCGACGGACTTCAGGCAATCCTCCGCGCGCCAGCCGTGCAGCCAGTCGAGCGCATCGTAGAACTGCGCCTGCGTGCGGCCGACCCAGAGCCCGTTGCGCACCTGCCGCTCGACGCCCTTCGCGTGATAGATCCGCCCCATCTCGCGCGCCGAATACAGCACGCGCGCGGTGCGCGGAATCCGCACACGTTCGTACAGCGCGAACGCGGCCTCGAAGTCGCCATCGGTGCGGGCCACGGCCGCGCCGAGCGTCACCGCGTCCTCGAGCGCCTGGCACGCACCCTGCGCGATGTATTGCGTCATCGGATGCGCGGCGTCGCCGAGCACCGTCGCGCGGCCTTCGCTCCAGCGTTCGACCGGATCGCGATCGGCGGTCGCCCAGCGCTTCCACGACGTCGGCCGGTCGAGCATCTGCTTCGGCAGCGGATGGACGCCGTCGAAGTACGACAGCACTTCTTCCTTGCTGCCCTCGCGCACGCCCCAGGTTTCCTGCTCGCGGCTGTGGAACGTGACGACGAGGTTGTACTGCCGCCCGCCGCGCAGCGGGTAATGCACGAGATGGCAATGCGGGCCGGCCCACACGACCGGCGCATTGATCTGCAGGTCCTGCGGCATGTTGTCGACGTCGACCACCGCGCGATACACGACGTGGCCCGTCACGCGATGCGCGTCGCCGATCAGCGCTTGACGGATCGCGGATTTCACGCCGTCGCAGCCGATCACCGCATCCGCGCGATAACGTTCGCCGTGCTGGTCGGTCACGGTCACGCCGTTGCCGTCCTGCTCGAAGCCGCACACCTGCGTGCTCGTCCGGAATTCGATCAGCGGATGATCCTTGACCGCCTCGTAGATCGACAGGTGAATGTCCGCGCGATGAATCACCGCATACGGATTGCCGAAGCGCTCGCGGTACGCGGCGCCCGTATCGACGCGCGCCACCTCGCGCGCATCGACCGCATCCATCAGTTGCAGCCAGTCGGTGAACACCGCCCGGCTGCGCGCGGCCTCGCCCACACCCAGCGCGTCGAGCGCGTTGAATGCATTCGCCGCGAGCTGGATACCCGCGCCGATCTCGCCGATCCGGTCTGCCTGTTCGAGCAGCTTCACGCGAATGCCCTGGCGCGCGAGCGCGAGCGCCGTCGCAAGGCCGCCGATGCCGCCGCCGATCACCAGCACGCGCCGGCCGTTGTGTTTTGTCTCACCCATGTCTGTCTCCTGCTTTGTGTTACGCGACGTAATCCGGTTGTCGCTGCGGCTGTGCCGCGTCGAACGCCGGCTCGTGCCGCGCGTGTTCAAACACCGCGAGGCTGCGCGGATAGGCGCTCAGGTCGCAATCCATCCGCAACGCATTCGCGACCTGCGGCACGAGGCACACGTCGGCCAGCGTCGGCGTGTCGCCGAAACACCACGGGCCCTCGTCCGCGCGCGCGAGCAGCCGCTCGACGCCGGCCATTCCTTCCGCGATCCAGTGCCGGTACCACGCGGTCTTCTGCTGCGGCGTGACCTTCAACTCGGTGTCGAGATAGCGCAGCACGCGCAGGTTGTTGACCGGATGGATGTCGCATGCGATCAGCGCCGCGAGTTCCAGCACGCGCGCGCGTTGGCGCAGTTCTAGCGGAATCAGGCGAGGCGTCGGCTGGATCTGGTCGAGGTAATCGAGGATCGCAAGCGACTGCCCGAGACGGAAATCGCCGTCGACCAGCGCCGGCACCGCGGCCGACGGGTTCACGTTCGCGACGTAGGCCGCCTCGCGATGCTCGCCGGTGCGGATGTTCACCGGCAGCGTGTCGTACGGCAGCCCTTTCAACGCGAGCGCGATGCGCACCCGGTAGGACGTCGAACTGTTGAAGAAGCTATGCAGTTGCACGATGTCGCCTTTTGATCAAGATGCGTCAGACCACGCGCACGGTCAGTTCACCAAGCCGTTCGACGCCGACCTTCATCACGTCGCCCGCGACCACCGCGCCGACGCCTTCGGGCGTGCCCGTGAAGATCACGTCGCCCGGTTCGAGGCGGAAGAACTTCGACAGGTCGGCCACCGTTTCCGCGACCGACCAGATCAGGTGCGACACGTCGCTCTTTTGTTTCGTCGCATCGTTGACGGTCAGCCACAGGCCGCCCTGCTCGAAATGACCGACGTCGCTCGCCGGATGCACGGGCCCGATCGGCGCGGAGCGGTCGAATGCCTTGCCGATCTCCCACGGCCGGCCCATCTCGCGCATCTTCATCTGCAGGTCGCGGCGCGTCATGTCGAGGCCGACCGCATAGCCCCACACGTGTTCGAGCGCGCGCTCGAGCGGGATGTCCGAGCCGCCCTTGCCGATCACCGCGACGAGTTCGGCTTCGTAGTGATAGTTCTGCGTCTGCGACGGATATGCGAGATCGAGCGTTTCGCCGTACGCGACCGGCACGATCGAATCGGCCGGCTTGCAGAAGAAGAACGGCGGCTCGCGATCGGGATCGAAGCCCATTTCACGTGCATGGGCCGCGTAGTTGCGACCGACGCAATACACCCGGCGTACCGCGAACTGCGCGTCGCTGCCGGCGACGGGGAGCGCCACCGGCGCTTCGGGCGGAAAAACGAAAGTCATGAATGGCTCCAGCATCAATTCGAATGAAGGGGGCGCGCCGCCGCAGCGACGCACGGGAAACGGAAAACGGGAAACGAATCGTCGAAAGCGACCGCTGTCAGTCGCGCGCTTCGCGCAGCAGGTTCAGCGCGGACAGCACGGGCCGGTCGGAATAGCTGAACAGCACGCTGTCGGATGACGCCGATAGCCGCACGGGCGCCCACGACGGCGCGACGAAAATGTCGTGCGGTTCGAATTCAAATGCATTGCCGCCGATATGCGCGGTGCCGCCGCCTTCGACGACGCAATAGATCGTCGCGTCGGTGCTGCGGTACGTGCGGCCATCGAAACCGGCCGGCAGGAACTGCATGAAGGTGGCGATCGTCGGCATCGGCCAGCCGCCCGTCGCCGGGTTGACGTAGCGCAGCTTCACACCGTCCCACGCGTCGAGCTCACCGTTCCGGTACAGCGCGTCGAGCGCCTCGCGGGTGCGGGCATACGGGTAGCTGAATACCGGCGACGTCGGATCGCTCGCGCGATGCCGCACCGGCACCATGTTGTGACCGAAGCGCGCGAAGCTGTCGCCTTCCGGGCGATTCACGGGCTGCACGGCTTCCGGGTAGTTCTCCGCGAAGCCTGCGTCGAGGTTCGCGAGCAGCGGGATGTCGAGCCCGTCGAGCCACACGACCGGTTCGCCGCCCGCTTCTTCCGGCGGGTTGCCATGGTCGTGCCATGCCCACGACGGCGTGATGATGAAGTCGCCCGGATGCATCGTCGTGCGCTCACCGTTCACGGCCGTCCACGCGCCACGCCCTTCGACGATGAAGCGCAGCGCCGACTGCGTATGCCGGTGGCTCGGCGCGATCTCGCCCGGCAGGATCAGTTGCAGGCCCGCGTACAGGGTCGGCGTCATGCTCGATTTGCCGGGCAGCCCCGGGTTCTCCAGCACCAGCACGCGGCGCACCGCCTCTTCCGCGCTGATCACGCTGCCGGCCTGCATCACGAGGTCGCGCACCTGCGCGTACTTCCAGATCGCGGCCTGCGCGGCCGGCTGCGGGGTTTTCGACACGAGGTTGTGCAGCGATTCCCACAGCGGCGCCAGGCGTTGCTCGGCGATCCGTGCGTAGTAGGCGGCGCGCGACGCGTCCGGGTGGGTCGTCATGATGTCTCCTTGGAGTCGGCCGATCGGCGTCGGCGCTATGTCGGGGCGGGACCGTGCTGCAGTCCGTTAGCTGATTTATATTCGACCCAGACATACCCGGTAAAATGGTCAAATCATCTGATCCATATATTTCTGGATATACCTACTCGCGACGAGGCATGCGATGGACTGGACCCACCGGCTGCGACTGCGGCATCTGCAGGTACTGTTGAGCCTTGCCGGCACCGGCAATCTGAGCCAGTCGGCGGTCGCGCTCGCGACCACGCAGCCCGCGCTGTCGAAATGGCTGAAGGAACTGGAAGAGGATGTCGGGCTGCCGCTGTTCGAGCGGCATGCGCGCGGCCTGCGGCCGACGACGTACGGCGAAGCGCTGATCGAGCATGCGCGCCGTGTCGAAGCGCAGCTCGACGTCGCGCGCGACGACATGGCCGCCCTGCGGGAAGGCGGCAGCGGCCTCGTGACGATCGGCACGTCCGGCGTGGCGGCGGCCGACACGGTGCCGCTCGCGGTGTCGCAGCTGCTGAAACGGATGCCGCGCGCGCAAGTGCGGATGACCGAGAGCACGATGAACCAGCTGATGCCGCAGCTCGCACGCAGCGAACTGGATATCGTGGTCGGCCGCTCGGGGTCGACATCCGTCGATCCGCTGCTGCATGCCGAAGCGCTGTATGTCGACCCGGTCGTGTTCGTCGCACGGCCCGGCCATGCGCTCGCCGGTGCGACGTCGGTCGGCTGGGACGACGTGCTCGCTTACTCGTGGATCGTATGGCCGTCGGGCACGCCCGTGCACAACGCGCTGGAGGCCGCGCTATCGGCCGCCGGCCGCGTACGGCCGCCACACTGTGTCGAATCGAATTCGTCGATCCTCAACCTCACGCTGCTGAACAACACCGACCTGCTCGGCGTGGCGTCGCATCGTGCTGCGCAGCGCTTCGCGCAATTGAACGCGATCCGGATCCTGCCGATGCGGCTCGAGGGCCAGGGCGCGGTGTCGATGTACTGGCACCCCGACAGCGCGAATCGCGCGGCCGTGGCCGCGACGATCGAGTGCCTGCGCGCCTGTGCGGCGCCGCAGGTCGGCGGATGGGAGAAAGTGAAGGCGGAATGAATGGCTCGGCCCGGTGTCAACCGGGCCGTGGTGCCGTGGTGCCGTGGTGCCGTGGTGCCGTGGTGCCGTGGTGCCGTGGGGCCGTGGGGCCGTGGTGCCGTGGTGCCGTGGTGCCGGGTTGCCGCGACGCGTCACGCGCCATCGCAGGATGCCGTACTGTCCAGCATCAGCGTGCCGACCCGCGCGGGCACGAGCGGCGTGCGCGGCACCGGCGGCGTCCAGCCGAACAGCGCCTGCGCGGCGGCGCCGCACACGCGGCCCTGGCACGCGCCCATCCCGCAACGTGATTGCAGTTTCGCGGCCGTCCAGCCCGGCGCTTGCGCGACGGCATCGAAACGCACGTCCTCGCAACGGCACAGCAACGTGTCGGCCCGCGCGAGCCGGCGGATCGGCTCGCGGATCGCGAAACGCTCGCGCACGGCATCGGCAAACACCTGCCAGTGCGCCCGCTGCGTAACCAGCGCGGCCAACTGCGCCGTCTGCCCGGTCGCCGCCAAACCGGCGATTTCGCCTTCGACCATCGCCAGTTCGCTGCCGCCGACGCCCGTGCACTCACCCGCCGCAAAAACACCATCGCGGCTCGTACGCTGGTGCGCATCGACCGCCACCGCGCCGTTGTCGATCCGGCAGCCGAGATGACTCGGCAGCACGGTGTTCGGCACAAGCCCGAAGCCGCACGCGAGCCGGTCGCAGTCGACGTCGAACTCGCGATCGCCCTGACGAATCCGCACGCGTTCGAGCCGCTTGTCGCCGAACGCTTCGACGACATGCGCATCGGGCCGATAGGCGGCCGAGACGAGCTTCGCGGCCTGCGCAAGCTTCGACGGCCAGCGCCACAGCCCCGCCCCGAACCCGGCCACGTCGCCCCATGCGGCCTGTTC
>NZ_JAAGPH010000041.1:0-55031 GCF_017104705.1 Burkholderia sp. Se-20373
TATCGTGCGCGGCGACCACGGCGCGCGCGAGCGGATGGTCGCTCTGGCGCTGCACCGCCGCCGCGAGCGCGAGCGCTTCGTCGTGCGGCACGCCGACGGCTTCGAACGCGGTCACGGACGGCTTGCCTTCGGTCAGCGTGCCGGTCTTGTCGAACGCGATCACGGTCGTGCGCTGCGCGAGTTCGAGCGCCTGTGCATCCTTGATCAGCACGCCGTGCCGGGCCGCGACGCCCGTGCCGGCCATGATCGCGGCGGGCGTCGCGAGGCCGAGCGCGCACGGGCATGCGATGACGAGCACCGCGACCGCGTTGAGGATCGCGGTTTCAGTGCCGGCGCCCGCGATCAGCCAGCCGACCAGCGTCAGCAACGCGATGCCGAGGATCGCCGGCACGAACACCTCGCTCACGCGATCGACGAGCCGCTGGATCGGCGCCTTCTCGGCCTGCGCGGATTCGACGAGGCGGATGATGCGTGCGAGTGTCGTCTCCGCGCCGATCGCGGTGGTTTCGACGACGAGCGCGCCTTCGCCGTTGATCGAGCCGGCCGTGACGGAGTCGCCGTCGTCCTTCGGCACGGGCAGGCTTTCGCCGGTGATCAGCGATTCGTCGATATGCGAGCGGCCCGACACGATCCGGCCGTCGACCGGCACGCGCTCGCCGGGACGGATGCTGACGCGGGTGCCGACGCGTACCTGCGCCAGCGGCACGTCGCGCTCGACGCCGTGCTCGACGACGCGTGCGCGGTCGGGACGCAGCGCGTTCAGCGCGCGGATCGCGTCGGTGGTCTGACGCTTCGCGCGCGACTCGAGCCACTTGCCGAAGCGCACCAGCGTGACGATGACGGCCGACGCCTCGAAATACAGGTGGCCGGGATGCAGGGGGGCGCGCAGCAGCATCCACAGGCTCAGCCCGTACGCGGCCGACGTGCCGAGCGCGACGAGCAGGTCCATGTTGCCGGTGCGCGCCTTCACCGCATGCCAGGCCGCGCGATAGAAGCGCGCGCCGTAGCCGAACTGGACGATCGACGCGAGCATGAGCTGGAGCCAGCCGGGCAGCATCAGGTCGATGCCGAACGGCGCGACGAGCATCGGTGCGACAAGGGGCGCGCTCAACACGGCGGACCAGATCACGAGGTCGCGTTCGCGAATCGCTTCGAGGTGTTTGCGGGCGTCGGGGTCTTGCGCGGGGCGGGTCGGTTGCGCATCAGCCCCGGCGGTGGCGCCGGCTGATGATGCGGCGGAGAGCGACGCGCGGTAGCCGGCCGTGGTGACGGCCGCGATCAGCGTGGCGGCGTCGAGCGCGACGGCACCGTGCACCGACGCACGTTCGGTCGCGAGGTTGACGGAAGCGCGCGCGACGCCCGGCACGGCGGCCAGCGCCTTTTCGACGCGGCCGGCGCAGGATGCGCAGGTCATTCCGCCGATGTCGAGTTCGAGATCGGCGGGCTCGGTGGAGGCTGCCGGCGGGATCGCGGCGCCGGCCACCGGCGTCGCGCCATAGCCGGCTTGTTTCACGGCTTCGGCGAGCCGGGCGGCGGTTACATCGGGCGCGGCGTCGACGGTGGCCCGTTCGGTCGCGAGATTGACCGACGCGCGCGTGACGCCCGGCACCTTCGCCAGCGCCTTTTCGACACGCGACACGCAGGACGCGCAGGTCATCCCGTCGATGTCGAGTTCGATGGTGGTGCTGTCGGCCGGAAGCGGGTGGCGCGTCGTGGAAGCGGCTGCGGCCATCGGCGCGGGCGATGCTTCGACCGGATGGGGATGCGGCGCCGCGGCGTCTTCGAGCAGCGGGCCGCGCACGGCGGCGCGGTAGCCGGCTGCGCCGACCGCCTCGACGAGTTGCGCGTCTTCTACCGTATCGTGCGCAGTCACAGTCGCCGTGTGCGTGTCGAGGTCAACAGCCGCCTCGACGACGCCCGGTACCGCGGCCAGCGCCCGTTGCACGCGGCCCGTACAGCCGCCGCAATGCATGCCGTCGATGCTCAGCTCGATCGTATGCAGCGCTGCGGAGGCAAGTGATTCAGTCATGTCGGATTCCCTGAATGCGCGGCTCATGCCGCCAATGATCCCAGTATCAACATTCCCATGATGGTAAGGTCAAGCGGTGCGTGATGCATGCGATGCAAGGCGGGTGGATCGGCTCAAGGCCATCCCTGTTCACAGGGTGCCACGGCCCGGAAAAAGCGAACGCCCGGCTTCCGCGAGGAAAGCCGGGCGTCACGTGCTTGCACGCGATCGCGTGGTCACGCGCAGAGCTTGGCGCTTGCGAGACGGTTCAGGCTGACGCCTTGTTCGGCGGCCTGGATCACCAGCGCGCGGTGAGCTTGCGGCGGGATGCGGACCTTGAATTCACCGCTATAGGTGCGGTCGGCGATCGGTTCTGGCACCTTTTCGCCGTTCGCGGTCATGTCGCGCACGACATCGGCGACGAGCCGGCGGATGCCGGCGAGCGCGCCTTCCGGCGTCGCGTCGAGCCGGTGTCAATAGTGACACCATTTGTCAATCCAGATGGCAACTCGACCGTCGCTGAGACAGATCCAAAGCCAGCCGAAACCGCTTCGATGCCGCCCCAATTATCCTGAAGATCCGGCAAGACATTTTTGGGACCCGTTCGGCCCGCGGATACGCGCCACCCGCTAATCGGCATATTGGGGGATGCCCCGAGGCGCTATGATACCGGCCTGACATCAGTGCCCACCGTTATGAACCGTAGCGAGACGGTTGTCCGGGGGAGGCTGGGGTGCCTTGCTTTCGCCATTCGCAAGTCGAACAAGGCGTTGACTGAAAAGAACGATATTCGGCCAGTAATCGATGATTGAAAACCAGCAGGAATCAGTTTCTCTGCGGCGCGCGTGCGCGTCGCTCGCCATCGCGGCGTTGCTAGCGGGGTGCGCGTCGCAACCGGACGCCATCCAGCGGAAAACCGGCTGGATGCGCGCGGAAGTCGCCGACTCCTATGTCTACGCGTATCCGCTCGTGCTGATGGACGTCGCGAAGGAAGCGGCGACGGGCGGCGACGGCGCGCAACCGGGGCAGGCGCCGCTCAACACGCTGCGCCATGCGCAGGCGCTGCCGCCCGTCGGCGCGGTCAATCCTCCGCTGCCGGGCGTCGACACGCTCGACTCGACCGGCTGGCTCGACGTCGCGACCGAACCCGTGATCGTCACGTTGCCCGACACGCGCGGCCGCTACTGGGATGCGCGCGCACTCGACATGTGGACGAACGTGCTGTGGTCGTCGTCGAGCGTGGCCGCACGCGGGGCACGCGGCGGCGCGCGATCGCAAACGATTGCCTTCGCCGCGAAGGACTGGCAGGGCACGCTGCCGAAGGGCGCGGTCCGGATCGACGTCCCGCCGGCCAACGCGTGGCTCGAAGTCCGGCTGCAGACGAGCGGCGGGCGCGACCTCACGAACGTGAAGAAACTGCAGCGCGCGATCCGCGTGGTGCCGCTGTCCGTCTACACGGGCGCGTCGCGCGGCGCGTCGGTCGCGGTGCATGCGGGCAGCGCGCCGTCCGAAGCGGTGGGCGGCGGCACGCCGGCCGAGCAGGTGGCCGCACTCGATCCGAAGGCGTTCTTCACGCGCTTCGCGCAGGCGCTGCAGGACAACCCGGCGCCGGCCGACGATGCGCACGCACAGGCACTGCTCGGCGACATCGGCGTGTCGGCCGGCTACCCGGTGCTGTGGACGGGCGACCGCCTCGCGGCCGCGACGGCCGGCGTCGCCGAGGCGCGCGCGCGGCTCTCGACCCCGCCGTCGAACCTGCTGAACGCGAACGGCTGGAGCTGGATCGGCGATACGGCCGGCAAGTACGGGCAGGACTACACGCTGCGCGCGTACGCGGCCTACACGCAGTTCGGCACCGCGACGCGCGACGACGAAACGCTCGCGGTCGTCCGCATCGATAGCGACGGCCATCCGCTGAACGGCGCGAACCGCTACGTGCTGCATTTCGCGCCGGGCGCGCTGCCGCCGGTGCGTGCATTCTGGACGCTGACACCCTATTCGACCAACGGCGCGCTGCCCGACGTCGGGTCGGCGCGCCGTTCGCTCGGCGATCGCGACCGCCTGCGCCGCAACCACGACGGCTCGATCGACATCGTCGTGTCGGCGTCGCCGGGCGGCACGCAGGCGGCCAACTGGCTGCCGGCGCCGCGCGCCGATTTCGCACTCGCGTTGCGCCTGTACGCACCGAAGCCGCAGGCGAGCGACGGGTCGTGGATGCCGCCCGTCGTCGTCCGGAAATGAACGGATGACCGGCGGCGTTGTCCGACCGGCGGGCGCGACGGCGCCCGAACCCCGTCCCGTCCCCTCCTGAGCCTATACTTTCGGGATAGCGTGCGCGGCCGCCCGGTTCTCCGGCGCGGCCCGGCATTCCATCCCGAGGCATTCAAGCATGGCAAGCGCAGACAAAGAAACCGTACCCTCCACTCTCCATGCCCTCGGTGGCGTTGCACGCTCGCGCCGGGCCCGGCGCATCGGCATCGGCCTGCTGATCTTCCTCGTTTTATTCGGACTGCTCGGGTTCTTCGCGGCGCCGCCGCTGATCCGCCATATCGCCGAACAGCAGTTGAGCAAACAGCTCGACCGGCCCGCCACGATCCAGCGCATCGCGCTGAACCCGTACACGCTGAATCTCGAAGCCGACGGCATCCATCTCGGCGACAAAGGCGGCCAGGGCGACTTCGTCGACATCGCGAAGCTCGTCGTGCGGCCGTCGTGGTCGTCGCTGTTCCGCGGCGCGCCGATCGTCAATGAAGTCCGCCTCGACTCGCCGCGCTTTCATATCGTCCGCTACGACGCGCAGCGCTTCAACTTCACCGACCTGATCGAGAAGTTCTCGACGCCGTCGCCGAAACCCGAAAGCAAGCCGACGCAGTTCTCGGTGTCGAACATCCAGGTCAACAACGGCCGGATCGATTTCGACGACCGTCTGCTGAACGAACAGCACGTCGTCGACAACTGGACGCTCGGCATTCCGTACATCGCGACGCTGGCCTCGAAGACCGACATCTTCGTCGAGCCGAAGCTGCGCGCGCGCTTCGACGGCAGCCCGATCGCGATCGACGGCAAGACCAAGCCGTTCGCGCAGTCGCGCGAATCGGAGATCGCGCTGAAATTCGACGGCCTCGACGTGCCGAAGCTGATCTCGTACGTGCCGGCGAAGCTGCCGGTGGCCGTGACGAGCGGCCTCTTGAGCAGCGACCTCACGGTCAATTTCGTGATGAGCGGCGAGACGCCCGCGCTGCGCGTGTCGGGCACCGTCGACCTGAAGGACGCGAAGGTGACGGACCACGCGTCCGCGCCGCTGTTCGCCGCGCGCGGCGTGCACGTCGCGGCGGCCAGCCTCGAACCGCTGCGCAACGCGATGCATTTCGACGAGATCCGGATCGACCAGCCGGTGGTCGACCTGTCGCGCGACAAGCAGGGCGTGCTGAACGTCGAGAAGCTCGCCGGGCAGCCGGCAGCCGCCTCGAAGGCCGCCGAGGGCAAGCCGGCGGCGTCCGGCGCCGGCGCTTCCGCCGCTGCCGAAGCCACCGCCAGCGGGGCCAAGGCCGAAGCCGGCGCCGGCGCGAAGGAGGCGCCGCCGCTCGACCTGACGATCCGCCATTTCGCGATCGACGGCGGCACGGTCAACGTCGACGACCGCGTGCCGGCCACGCCGACCGCGCTGTCGCTCACGAAGCTCGCCGCGACGCTCGACGGCTTCACGATGCAGGGCAAGACGCCCGCGAAATACACGCTGTCGACGTCGCTGTCGCGCGGCGGCGACGTGACGGCCGAAGGCGCGTTCAATCTCGCGGAGAAGCAGGCCGAGAGCAAGCTGACGGTCGCCGCACTCGCGCTGCCGGCGCTGCAGCCGTACCTCGGCGAGGCGACGCGTGCGCGCGTGCTCGACGGCACGCTCGGCGCGACCGTCAACGCGAAGGCCGACTGGGGCAAGACGCCGCTCGCCGCGCAGGTTGCCGACAGCACGGTCAGCCTGAAGTCGCTGAAGATCGCGACGCCTGACGCGAAGGCGCCCGCGATCGTGCTGCCCGACGCGAGCGCGAAGATCGCGAAGGTCGACGTGGCCACGCGCATCGCGGAGATCGCCAGCGTCGACGTCAGCGGGCTCGCGCTCGACGTGCAGCGCCTGAAGGACGGCAAGATCGACCTCGCGGCGCTGGCCGAACCCGCGCAGGCCGCGGTGCCGAAGCGCACGGTCGCGCGCAAGGCCGAGGCCGCCGCGCCGTCGTGGCATTACCGGATCGACGCGCTGAACGTGAAGGATTCCGCCGCGAACTTCACCGACCTGTCGACGCCGCGTCCGGTGAAGCTGGCGATCAAGCCGCTGGACCTGTCGGTGCAGAAGATCAGCGACGACCTGACCAAGCCGCTGCCCGTGCAGCTGAAGGCGACGCTGAACCGCAAGGGTTCGCTGAACGTGACGGGCGACGTGACCGCGCAGCCGCTGAAGCTCGGCCTGAAGATCAACGGCAACCGCCTCGACGCGGCCGCGTTCGAGCCGTATTTCGGCAGCGCGCTGAACGCGACGATCGCGAGCGCGCTGCTCAACGCGCAGGGCAACCTGACGTTCGCGCAGGTGAAGGGCGCGCCGCGCGCGACCTATCGCGGCGACGTCGCGCTGGTCGACGTGCGGATGCTCGACAAGGCGACCTCCGACCCGTTCGCGGGGTGGCGCTCGCTCGCGCTGACGAACCTGAAGGCGAACTACGACGAGAAGGGCACCGATGTCGATGCCGCGCGCGTGACGTTCTCGAACTTCTACGGCCGCGTGCTGCTCGACGCGCAGGGGCGTTTGAACCTGAAGGACGTGGTCGCGAAGGAGACGGGCCCCGCGCAGTCGCTCACGCGTGACGCGAGCAAGGGCGAGCCGGTGCCGCTGTCGCCGGGCGTGACGCCGCCGGCCGCCGCCCAGGCGGCTTCGGCCGCGGCCGCGCAGCAGGCATCCGCGCCGGCCGCCGCGTCGGCGACGGTGGTCGTGAAGGCCGCGCCGCAACCGCAGAACCCGGTGCGCATGCATTTCGGCGAGCTGCTGCTGCAGAGCGGCCGTGTGACGTACACCGACAACTTCATCAAGCCGAACTACACGGCGAACCTCGTCGCGATCAAGGGCACGGTCGGCGCGTTCGGCACGGATTCGACGACGTCCGCGCCGGTCGACGTGGCCGCGAACCTCGCGGGCAACGGGCCGATCTCGATCAAGGGTTCGGTGAACCCGCTGATCGAGAAGCCGGCGCTCGACCTCACCGCGACCGCGCACGACATCGAGCTGACCAACCTGACGCCGTACTCGGCGAAGTACGCGGGCTACCCGATCACGAAGGGCAAGCTCAACGTCGACCTGCATTACGAACTGGCGAACGACCAGCTGAAGGCGAACAACCACATCTTCATCGACCAGCTCACGTTCGGCGACCATGTGGAGAACGACACGGCGACCCGGCTGCCGGTGAAGCTCGCGATCTCGCTGCTGAAGAACACGCGCGGCCAGATCGACGTGAACCTGCCGGTGTCGGGCTCGCTGTCGAATCCGGAGTTCAGCGTCGGCGGGCTGATCTGGCGCGCGGTGCTGAACCTGATCGCGAAGGCCGTCACGTCGCCGTTCTCGCTGCTCGCGCATGCGTTCGGCGGCGGCGGCGAGGATCTCGGCTACGTCGAATTCGCGCCGGGCTCGTACCAGCTCGACGACGCGCAGCAGAAGAAGCTCGACACCGTCGTGAAGATGCTGACCGAGAAGCCGTCGATCCGCCTCGACCTGATCGGTCGCGTCGATCCGGCGAAGGACACGTCGGGGCTGGGTGACGCGTACGTCGAGCGGCTCGTGCGCCAGCAGAAGCTGAAGGACGTGGTCGGGCAGGGCGAGAGCATCGACCCGATGTCGGTGAAGGTCGAGCCGGCCGAGTACGGCAAGTACCTGACGCGCGCGTACAAGGCCGCCGACTTCAAGAAGCCGCGCAACGTGATCGGCCTGCAGAAGACGCTGCCCGACGCCGACATGAAGAAGGCGCTCGCCGAGCACGCGCCGGCCGACGACAACGCGCTGCGTGCGCTCGCGCAGCAGCGCGCGCAGGCCGTGCGCCAGTACCTCGACGGGAAGATCGATTCGAGCCGCGTGTTCGTCGTCGCGCCGAAGCTCGATGCGAAGGGCATCGAGGACAAGGGCGCGACCACCCGCGTCGACTTCGGCCTGCAGTAAGCAGGCCGTCCGCCGCCGCGTCCGATCATCCGTTCGGGCGCGGCGGCGCGTTTCCTTCAGCGCGCGGCGATCGCCGGTTCCTCGCGCTTGCCCAGCTCCTTCTTGGCAGCCAGCGGCAGACGCGCGTCGTCCCACTGCGCCAGCCATTCGACTTCCTTCGCCGTGAACACCTGTCCGTAGTTGCGCAACGCGTACTGCAACGCGTCGACGACGTGGTGGCGAATGATTTCGGGGGTGCGTGCATCGTCCAGCACGAACCGGAGGGCTTCCAGGGTCGACATACTCGTGCTCCGGGTCAGGGAAAACCCTTTATCACACACCAATAGTCGCGCGCCAAGCCGGAAAAAAAATCGTACGACCGATGACGTTGCCGACGGTTCGACCGATGCACCGGTGTAGTGCCGGCAGGTGAGCGTGCCCATCGCAATGTGCGCCCGATCACCTTGCTTCGCGAACGATTCGTGTCACTTGCGATTGGTTACGTTTGATAGAAAACAGAAAGCCCCGCTTCATGCGAGCGACCCACGGCGCAGCCATAGTCTTGCGCGCCTGATGGCTAGTCACGCAGTTCAACGTCAATCGAAGAGGTGGGGTGATCATGTCTTTCCTTGGTAAGCAGCGGAAGGTGGTGGCGATGGTGGCGGGCGCGCTGGCGCTCGCCGGTGCGGGTGCGCACGCTGCGCAGCAGGACGACGACAGTCACGGCGAGGACCGCGGCCACGCGAGCCGCGTCGTCAAGCACGTGCTGCTGATCAGCGTCGACGGCCTGCACGAGCAGGATCTCGCGCGCTGCATCGGCGCGAACACGTGCCCGAACATCGCGGTGCTCGCGAAGAGCGGCGTGACGTACACGAACGCCTACACGCCGGGCCTGTCGGATTCGTTCCCGGGCCTCGCCGCGCTCGTGACGGGCGGCTCGCCGAAGACGGCCGGCCTGTTCTACGACGTGTCGTACGACCGCAACCTGTACGCGCCGGGCGACACGAGCTGCTCGGGCAAGCAGGGCTGGAACGTCGTGTTCGACGAGACGACCGGCATCGACGCGCAGAACGGCGGCGCGCTCGTCCACCTGAACGGCGGCGGCGCGTTCAACCCGCAGGCGATCCCGAACGCGAAGGTCGACGGCAAGTGCGCGCCGGTCTATCCGCACAACTACGTGAAGACCAACACGGTGTTCGAGGCCGTGAAGGCCGGCATCCCGAACGCGACCACCGCGTGGGCCGACAAGCACGCGTGGGGCTACGACTGGCTGAACGGGCCGTCGGGCACCGGCGTCGACGACCTGATGCGCACCGAGATCAACTCGATCGACCCGGTGACGAAGACGGACTACACCGACGTCTATTCGCATACCGCGCAGTTCGACAACCTGCACGTGCAGGCGCTGATCAACCAGATCAACGGCCGTGACTCGACGGGCACGAAGCGCGCGCCGGTGCCGACGCTGTTCGGCGGCAACTTCCAGACGCTCAGCGTCGCGCAGAAGGCGCCGGTCGCGAAGGGCGGCGGCTATCTCGATGCGAACTTCACGCCGAACGGGCAGGTCGCGAACGCGATCACGTACGTCGACAACTCGATCGGCCATGTCGTCGCGGCGCTGAAGCAGGCGAACCTGTATGCGTCGACTGCCGTGATCGTCACGTCGAAGCATGGCCAGTCGCCGGCCGATCACACGAAGCTCGTGAAGAACGGCGACACGCTGACGAAGCTGCTCGAAGCGAACAACTACATCGACCCGAACGGCAACTTCGGCCAGAACAACACGAAGACGGGCAACCTGAACGACGGCTCCGGCCTGGTCGACACGGGCTTCGTGCAGACCGACGACGTCGGCCTGATCTGGCTGCGCGACCGCAACCAGCGCACGGCCGTGGTGCAGACGCTGAAGGCGAACCTCAGCTGCAACGCGCCGGGGATCTGCGCGGACGGCCCGCAGGCGTACGTGCTGTACGGCGCGGCGCTTGCCGAGCGCTTCGGCGATCCGGCCAACGGCCGCACGCCGGACATCGTCGTCCAGCCGAATCCGGGCGTGATCTACACGTCGAGCACGAAGAAGGACGAGGAGCACGGCGGCAACGCGCCGGACGACAGCCACCTCGGCCTGCTCGTGTCGTACCCGGGCCTGCATCGCGCACGCACGGTGACCGACACGGTCGGCACGAAGCAGGTCGCGCCGACGATCCTCGGGCTGCTCGGCGCGAACCCGCGCCTGCTGCATGCGGTGGTGGCCGAGGGCACGGAGGTGCTGCCGGGGCTGGGCATCCGCCGCTGACGGCGACAGCCGGACGCCGCTGCCCGGTGGTGTCCGGCAACGTGGGGCGCGCGGCCGAGCGCGTCCCGCCGCATGACGAAAGCGATCCGGCTTACGCCGGCGCGCATTCGTCCAGCATCCATGCCCTGAAGTGCCGCAACGCTTCGCTCGTCTCGAGGCGCTCCGGCGCGTAGCACAGGTAGTGCCCCTGCGCGTCGACCTCGACGGGCGCATCGAACGGTTCGACGAGCGTGCCGGCCGCGAGATTGTCCGCGATCAGGAATCGCGGCACGAGCGCGAGCCCGAGACCCGCCTGCGCGGCCTGGATCAGCACCGAATACTGTTCGAAGCGTGGCCCGGCGAGCGCGTTCATCTGCGTGGCGCGATGGCGTTCCGCCCAGGCGGACCACGCGATTTCCGCCTGCTCGTGCACGAGGCGCGGCGCCGAGACGGCGTCGGCGGGCGTGCGCAATGCGTGCCGCTCGCCGAATTCGCGCGTACAGACCGGCACGAAGGTTCGCCCGTCCAGGTAATCGCTTCGCACCCCTTCCCAGGCCCCGTCGCCATAGCGGATCGCCGCGTCGAGCCCGAACGGAAAGATGTCGCCGTGCGCGAGATGGCGGCGAAAGCTCAGCGTGACGCCGGGCGCGACGGCCAGGAAACGCGAGAGCCGCGGCACGAGCCACTTGGTCGTAAACGTCGGCACGCTGGCGATCGTCAGCAGGTCGCCGTTTTCGCGCGCGCTCAGCAGTTCGATCGACGCGTTGCCGATCTCGCGCAGCGGGCCGGCGACGCGTGCGTGGTACACCTGCCCGGCACGCGTGAGCACGAGGCTGCGCCCCTCGCGCACGAACAGCTTCACGCCGAACAGCGCCTCGAGATTCGCGATCTGCCGGCTGACCGCGCTGGGCGTCAGGCCCAGTTCGCGGGCCGCATACGAGAAGTTCAGATACTTCGCGGAACAGGTGAATGCGTGCAGTTCCGAGACGTTCGGATACAGGTGCTTCATCGCGACTATTCCTTCGGCGCACAGATCGATGCGGGCTTTGTACGTTTTTTTCATGACGATGCCATGTCGGATCCGCACACTGCGGCCATCCAGAAAACGCGTGACAGCCCCGCCCGGCGGGTGTTGCGCGGTGTCTTCGTCTCTTGTTCGCGAGTGTTTTCATGCCTGCGTCTACCGCCCCGGCCCTGGCCGATGGTGTTCCGATTTCGCGTAACAGGCCGGTGCGTCCGCGTGTCGGACGCCTCTTGCTGCACGCGCTCGTCGCGGTGTTCGGGCTCTACCTGTTGCTGCCGATCGTGCTGCTGCTGATCGGCTCGGTGGGCCAGTCGTGGACCAACACGCTGCTGCCGACCGGCTTCACCGGTCACTGGTTCGCCGATCTCGCCGGAAATCGCAGCTTCACCCGCGCATTCGGCGTGAGCCTGACGGTGGCGCTGGCGTGTTGCGCGCTGAACGCCGCGGTCGGCCTGCCGCTCGCGTATGCGCTGCATCACCGTGCGCAGGCCGGGCGCGGCATGGCGACCCGCGTCGTGATGCTGATGCCGGTGGCCGTGCCCGCGCTGACGCTCGGCTTCGGCTATATCGCGATCTTCAGCGGCGACACGCTGCCCTGGCTCGGCACGCTGCCGCTGATGATCGGAGCCCACGCGGTGCTGACGCTGCCGTACCTGCTGCAGACGCTGCTCAGCGATCTGCGCCACCTCGGGCTCGCGCGCCTCGAGGCCTGCGCGGCGACGCTCGGCGCGACGCCGCTGCGCCAGTTCGTCACGATCGTGCTGCCGAACCTGCGGCACAGCCTGTTCTCGGGGCTCGTGATGGTGGCCGCGCTGTCGATCGGCGAATTCCAGATCTCGAACCTGATTGCCGGCTTTCGCTACCGCAACTATCCGATCGTGCTGCTGCAGGCGTTCTACGGCGCGGCGGGGATGGCGTGCGCGGCCACCGTCGTGCTGCTCGTCCTCGCCGTGCTCGCGACGCTCGTGTCGGTCGGCACCGTGCAACGTATGAAGTGAGTCCGTCATGAGTCTCGAGTTCGAACACGTCAGTTTCCAGTATCCCGGCGCGCGGCATGGCGTCGACGACGTCACGCTGTCCGCCGCGCAAGGCGAGCTGCTCGCGGTGATGGGGCGCAGCGGGTCCGGCAAGTCCACGCTGCTGCGGCTCGCGGCCGGCCTGCTCGACGGCGGTAGCGGCCGCATCGTGATCGGCGGCGCCGACATGGCCGGCGTGCCGGTGTGGCGGCGCGAGGTCGGCATGGTGTTCCAGCACTACGCGCTGTTCCCGAACCTGTCGGTGGCCGACAACGTCGCGTATGGGCTGAAAATGCGCGGCGTCGCGGCCGATGCGCGGCGGCAGCGCGCGCGTGACATGCTCGAGCGCGTCGGCCTGGCGGCGCATGCGGAACGCGGCATCGCGATGCTGTCCGGCGGGCAGCAGCAGCGCGTCGCGCTGGCGCGTGCGCTCGTGATCGAGCCGAAGCTGCTGCTGCTCGACGAGCCGCTGGCCGCGCTCGACGCCGGCATCCGCCATCAGTTGCGCGACGAAATCCGCGCGCTGCAGCGCGCGTGCGGCGCGACGACGCTGCTCGTCACGCACGACCAGGACGAGGCGCTGAGCATGGCCGACCGCGTTGCGATCGTCGACGGCGGGCGCGTGCTGCAGGTGGGCACGCCGCGCGACCTGTACGAGCGGCCTGTGTCCGCGCAGGTCGCGCGCTTCGTCGGGCATTCGACGCTGCTGCGCGGCCGCGTGACCGCGCCCGACACGGTCGACGTGCGGTTCGCGACGCTGCGCGTCGAGACCGGCGGGCACCGGCCGGGCGCCGAGGTCGAGGTGCTGGTGCGGCCCGAGCACGTGGAGGCCGATCCGCCGGCGCACGGCGTGAACCGCATCGACGGCGCGCCGGGCGACGTGCGCTACTTCGGCGCGATGCAACGCTACGACTTCATTCCCGCCGGCTCCGCCGACCCGCTGCTGTGCGAAGGCCGCGTGCCGGCCACCCGGCGGATCGCGATCGACCCGCGCCATCTGCTCGTGCTGCCGGCCGCGCCGGATGCGCAATGACCCCTTTCATTCAACGGAGATTCCCGATGCCTGCAGGCCACCCTCTTGTGAAAACCCTACGCGCCGGCGTGCTGGCACTCTGCGCGTTCGCGGCGCTGGCTGCCGCACCGGCGCACGCCGCGCCGCTGTATCCGGGCGAGGACGCGCTGTATGCGAAGGCCGCCGACGAAGGGCTCGTCGTGTCGTTCGACACGGGCCCGGAATGGGCGAACTGGAAGGCGCTGTTCGCCGAGTTCCGCAAGCGCTATCCGAAGGTCGAGATCACCTACAACGATATCGGCTCGGCCGCGACCGTGGTGTCGCTCGACAAGTCGCGCCGCCGTCCGCAGGCCGATACCGCGTACTACTTCGCCGCGTCGGCGCTCGACGCCGAAAGCAAGGATGTCGTCGCGCCGTTCAAGCCGGTCAACTTCGACAAGCTGCCGGACGTGTTTCGCTCGGCGGACGGCCGCTGGTTCGCGGTGCACTCGCTGAACATCGCGTTCCTCGTCAACCGCAAGCTCGTGAAGAACGTGCCGCAGCGCTGGTCCGACCTGCTGAAGCCGGAGTATCGCAACGCGGTCGTCTATCTCGACCCGCGTTCGACCGGGCAGGGGCAGGTCGCGGTGTTCGCGGCAGCCTATGCGAACGGCGGCGGCGTCGAGAACCCGAAACCCGGTACGGAATTCCTCGGCAAGCTGAAGCGCGCGGGTAACGTGCTGCGCGTCGAAGGCACGACGCCTTACGCGAAATTCGTGAAGGGCGAGATTCCGATCCTGATCGGCTACGAGAACGACGGCCTGAAGGCGAAGTACGTCGACGGCATGGGTGACGCGGCCGACGTCGTGATTCCGCAGGACGGCAGCGTATCGGCGCCATATGCGATGAGCCTCGTGAAGAACGGCCCGAACCCGTCCGCCGCGCAGCTCTGGCTCAACCTGGTGATGAGCGACGTCGGTCAGGCGCTGTTCGCGCAGGGCTTCGTGCGGCCGGCCGTGCCCGGCACGCCGGTCGCGCCGGACGTCGCGGCGAAGCTGCCGAAGGCGCCGCAGGTACGTCCGCTCGACGTGGCGAAGGCGGCCGCGCGCAAGGCCGAGGTCGACCAGCTCTGGTCGCAGGCGACGCTCGGCCAGTAAGGGGCGCACGATGCAGACCTCCCTGGCGGAACGCGGCGCGCTGCGCCGCTTCGGCGCGGTGCCGGCGGCGGTATTGCTGGCGGTGTGCTTCGCGCTGCCCCTCGCCGCGCTCGTCGGCTCGGCCTTCACGGACGGCGGCCGTGCGTTCGGCGTGGTGCTGCGCGATCCGCTCGTCGCCGATGCGATCGCGCATTCGCTGGCGCTGGCGGTGGGCGCCGGCACGCTGTCGGTCGGCATCGGCGTGCCGGTCGCATTCGCGCTGGCGGGCCAGTCGCCCGCCCGCCGCCACTGGACGCTCGCGCTGCTCGGCGTGCCGCTCGCCTTCTCCGGGCTCGTGATCGCGTACGGCTTCATCCTCGCGTTCGGCCGCGCCGGCTTCGTCACCACGCTCGCGGCGTCGCTGGGCGCGGACCCGACCGTGCTCGGCGGCGCGATCTACACGATGCCGGGGTTGGCGGTCGCGTATGCGTATTACCTGATCCCGCGGGTCGCGCTGATGATTTACCCGGCGCTCGCGAATCTCGACCGGCGGCCGCTCGAGGCGGCACTGACGCTCGGCGCGCGCCCGTGGCGTGCGTGGCTCGACGTCGCGTGGCGCGAACTGTGGCCGTCGGTCGCGTCCGCGTGGTGCCTCGTCACGGCGATCGCGCTCGGCACCTACGGCACGGCGCTCGCGCTGGCCGGCACGCAGATCAACATCCTGCCGCTGCTGATGTATCTGAAGCTGTCGGACGGGCAAACCGATTTCTCGCAGGCGGCGGTGCTGTCGATCGTGCTGACGGCGATCTGCACCTGCGTTCTTGCATTGGGGGAAGGCCTTGTACGGCAACGACGTCATGGATGAGTGGTCGGAAGCGGCGTGCGACGCGCTGGCGCAACTCGCGCAGCGGCAGCGCGGCGCGCGGCGGCATCGCATGCCGGTCGGCGTGATCGGTCCGCGCGAGGCGACCGACGAGCAGATGCGGGTCGCGCAGCGGATCGCGCATGCGCTCGCGGCGACGGGTGTCGCCATCGTCGGCGGCGGCAAGCAGGGCGTGATGGAGGCGGCCGCGCGCGGCGTGCATGCGGCCGGCGGGTGCGCGATCGGGCTGCTGCCGGAAGACGATGCGACGCTCGCGAATCCCTACCTGAGCGTCGCGCTGCCGACCGGGCTGGGCATCACGCGCAACGCACTGGTCGCGCGGGCGTCGCTGTGCCTGATCGCGGTCGGCGGCGGGCTCGGCACGCTGTCCGAGATCGCGCTCGGGTTGCAGTGGGGCAAGCCGGTGTTCGCGATTTGCGACGCGCCGCGCGTGGCGGGTGCCGAATGCTTCGACGAAGCGGATCCGCTCGTGGCGCGGGTCGCGCGGTGGCTGGCCGATTCGGCGTAGGGCGGTGGGACGAGGTTGAGGCTTCTCGTCCGCGGACCGTCGGTAGCGGACTTGAAATGGCGCGGGCAACTCGCCATATTGGCGATGCACGAACCTTCAACGACGCCTCGAAAGGAGTCCAGATGCGCCTTCTGCTTGCCCTGCTGCTGCCGTGGTTCCAGTTCTTCACGATCGGCCGCCCGATCGCCGGGATCATCTGCCTGATCCTGCAAATCACGATCATCGGCTGGATACCGGCCGCGATCTGGTCGGTGTATGCGCTGAGCCAGTACAAGACCGATCGGAAGATCGAGGCGGCGCTGCGCGAGCGGCGCTGAAGCAATCGGCAACAGGGGCCGTCGCCCCCGCGGTGCGGGTTACTGTGGCGGCGCCCCCTCCAGCGCTTCCGCCCGCGCGAACAGCCAGTCGACGAACGTGCGCAGCGACGGATCGTCGTCGTCGCGATACAGGCAATGAAACGGCGGCGCTTCCAGATGGACTTCCGGAAACAGCGCGACGAGCCGCCCTTGCTCGATGTCGTCGCGCACCACTGCACGCGGCGCGAGGCACACGCCGAGCCCGCTTGCCGCAGCCTTGATCATCAGGAAGAACTCGCGATAGAACGGCCCGCGCAGCGTCTCGGTGACGACCGAGCCCGCCTGATGGAACCAGTATTGCCATGCCTGCGGCAAACCCGCGTAATGCAGCAGCGGCGCGTTGCGCAGGTCAGCCGGCGTGCGCGCCTGGTCGAGCACCGGGTGGCCGGGCGCGCACACCGGCACCGCGACGGTCGCGAGCAGCGGCCGCGACACGAACCCCTTGCGGCGCAGCTCCGGTGTATAGCGACGAACCACGATGTCGCAGGCTTCGTCGAACTGGTCGCGCTCGTTGTCGGGCGTCGTGACGAGTTGCACGTCGATATCGGGATGCTGGGCCTGGAACGCGGCCAGTTGCGTGAGCAACCATCCGTGCGCGAACGAGACGGACGTGTTGATCCGCACCGGATGGCCGCCGCCGGGTTCGAACATCTGCCCCGTCGCCTGAGCGAGCCGGCCGAGGCAGCTCGCGACGTCGACAAGATAATGCCGCGCGCGCGGCGTGAGCCGCAACGAGCGTCCGTCACGCTCGAACAGCTTCTGCCCGAAGAACGATTCGAGCACGCGGATCTGCTGCGCGACCGCGCTCTGGGTTACGTTCAGCTCGTCGGCGGCGAGGGTGAGGCTCTGCAGGCGGCCGGCAGCTTCGAAGCTGCGCAGCGCGTTCAGGGGCGGCAATCGGCGCATCGTGAGATCGCGAAGAAAAGCTACACAGTGGGTCAAAAAATGTCGTTTGTGGCGGTCGGGGCGCGTCCCTATGATGGCGCCGACAGGAGAACACCGCGATGACGATCATAGTGCCACCCGATTGCCGATCAACCGCAATTCGCCGCCGACTTCGCGCCCGGCGCGCGATGCGCCGCGAGGCAGCGGTGCCGACGATGCATGGCCGCGGCGCGCTGGCGCTCGCCTGTGCCGGACTGTTCGCGGTCCTGGCCGGGTGTGCAGCGAAGCCGGAAAACGAACGCCAGATCGGCAGCGGCGGATCGCTGGTGCGCTACAGCTCCAGCCAGACCGAAGTCGACCTGTCCGAAAGCGAGCAGCAGACGCTGCGCATGATGACCGACCGCCGCTATGCCGGTGCGACGCAGGGGCGCGCACTCGACGCGGTGGCCGGCGTGCTGCGCGCGCAGGGTTATGCGCCGGTGACGGTCGATCGCGATTCGGGCCTGATCGAGGGCGGGCGCAGCGATACGCTGATTCCGAAGTGGCGGCAACTGCTGCGCGGCGCGCTGAAGGCGCGCATCGGCGGCTTGCCCGCGAAGCCGGATCACGAGCGGGTGGCCGCCGTCGTCACGGTTCGCGTGACGGCGGCGCGCGACGCGATCGTGCGTGCGCGATTCGACCGCACGGTATGGGACAGCAACGGCGACTCGCGGATGAAGACCATCGTCGAGCCCGATTTCTACCAGACTTTCTTCAGCGCGATGGACAAGGCGATGTGCACGACGTCGTGCGAGCGGTGATCGGCACGCAGGTGCCGGCGCCGGGAGCGCAAGGGGGAACGGGAGCGGAGTGCGCGCTGCCGTCGCCCGGAGAATGGCCGCGCATGCCGGCGCGTCGCCCGGTGCATCCGGCCGGAGCGGCAGCCGTCAACGAGAAAACGGCTGCCGGATCGTCGCTCGACGCGGCAGCCGCTTCGCCTACTTCACCGCAAACAGCGTCAGGTTCATGAAGATCTTGAACGCATAGCCGAGCGTGACGGCGCCGATCACGCCGCCCGCCCACAGGACGACGAACCACATCCAGCCGCGCATGCGCGGCTTCGGCGCAGCGGGCTGGCGATCGGCGGAATCAGTGGTGGTAGTAATGCTGGTCTTCATGGCGCACCTTGCCTCGGAATACCCAGTAACCCATCGTCGTGTAGGCGATGATGATCGGGAGGATAACCGCTGCGCCGACCAGCGTGAAGGTCTGGCTGGAACGCGGCGCCGCGGCTTCCCAGATCGTCATCGTCTGGGGAATCGCATACGGGAACAGCGTGACGAGCAGGCCGACGTAGCCGAGCAGCACGAGCGCCAGCGCAAGCACGAACGGGGTCATGTCGTGCCGGGCGCGCACCGCGCGGCGCATCCACACCGCGCAGCCGGCGACCAGGAACGGCACCGGCAGCAGGCGCCAGAACAGCCCCGAATCGAACCAGCGCTGCGCGATGGCCGGATCCTGCAGCGGCGTCCACAGGCTGACGACCGCGATGAAGCCGAGCAGCACGACCGTCAGCGGCCACACGACGCGATGCAGGCGCCGTTGCAGGTCGCCTTCCGTCTTCGCGACGAGCCAGCAGCAGCCGAGCAGCGCATAGGTCACGATCAGGCCGAGGCCGGTCAGCAGGCTGAACGGCGTGAGCCAGTCGAAGGCGTCGCCCGCGAACACGCCGTCCTTCACGTTGATGCCCTGCAGGAACGCGCCGAGCGCGATCCCCTGGAAGAACGTCGCGCCGGCCGAGCCGCCGATGAACGCGAGATCCCACAGCTGCTTCGTGCGCCGCGCCTTCGCGCGGATCTCGAACGACACGCCGCGGAAGATCAGGCACACCAGCATGAAGATCAGCGGCAGGTACAGCGCCGACAATACGGTCGAATAGACGACCGGAAACACCGCGAACAGCCCGGCGCCGCCGAGCACGAGCCACGTCTCGTTGCCGTCCCACACGGGTGCGACGGTGTTCATCATCAGGTCGCGTTCCTTCTCGTCCGGGAAGAACGGGAAGACGATGCCGATGCCGAGGTCGAAGCCGTCGAGCACGACGTACATGAAGAGCCCCAATGCGATGATCGCGGCCCAGATTACGGTGACGTCCATAGGTTTTCTCGTATGCGGAAAGAGTGGGCTCAGACGGTCTCGAGCGGCTCGTCGACGGCCGACATCGGCCGGCGCGCGGTGTGGTCGGGGCGCGTGTCCGGGGTGTCGTCGTGCTTCACGGCGGGCAGCGCGGGGCCGGCTTTCATCAGCTTCAGCATGTAGTACACGCCGGTGCCGAACACGAGGAAGTACACGATCACGAACGTCATCATCGACAGGCTGACCTGCTGCACCGACAGCGGCGACACGGCCTGCGCGGTGCGCATCACGCCATACACGACCCACGGCTGGCGGCCCGCTTCGGTCGTCACCCAGCCCGCGAGCAGCGACACGAAGCCGGTCGGGCCCATCACGAGCGCGAAGCGCTGGAACCACTTCGATTCATACAGGCGGCCGCGGCGGCGCAGGAGCCACGCGAGCGCGGCGAGGCCGATCATCGCGAAGCCGAGGCCGACCATGATGCGGAAGCTCCAGAACACGACCGTCGAATTCGGACGGTCTTCCGGCGGGAATTCCTTCAGGCCGCGGATCTCGCCGTCCCAGCTGTGCGTGAGGATCAGGCTGCCGAGGTGCGGCACCTTCACCGCGTAGCGGGTCGTTTCCGCCTTCATGTCGGGGATGCCGAACAGGTTGAGCGGCGTGCCGCCCTTCTCGGTTTCCCACAGCCCTTCGATCGCGGCGATCTTCGCCGGCTGGTGCTTCAGCGTGTTGATACCGTGCTGGTCGCCGATCACGGCCTGCAGCGGCGCGAGTACCAGCAGCAGCCACAGCGCCATCGAGAACATCTTCTTCACGCCCTTGTCGCGGCGGCCCTTCAGCAGGTGCCAGGCGCCGGTCGCGGCCACCACCAGCGCGGCGACGATGAACGCGGCGATCGCCATGTGGAACAGGCGGTACGGGAACGACGGGTTGAAGATGATCGCGAACCAGTCGGTCGGCACGACGCGGCCGTCGACGATCTCGAAGCCCTGCGGCGTCTGCATCCAGCTGTTCGACGCGAGAATCCAGAACGTCGAGATCAGCGTGCCGATCGCGACCATCAGCGTCGCGCCGAAGTGCGCGCGCGGGCTCACGCGGTTCCAGCCGAACAGCATGATGCCGAGGAAGCCGGCCTCGAGGAAGAACGCGGTCATGACCTCGTACATCAGCAGCGGCCCGGTGACGGCGCCAGCGAAGCTCGAGAAGCCCGACCAGTTCGTGCCGAACTGGTAGCTCATCACGACGCCGGAGACGACGCCCATCCCGAACGCGACCGCGAAGATCTTCGACCAGAACAGGCAGAGGGTTTTGTAGTACTGCTTGCCGGTTTTCAGCCAGCGATATTCGAGCACGGCGATGAAGCTGGCGAGGCCGATGCTCAGCGCCGGAAAGACGATATGAAAGGAGACGGTGAACGCGAATTGCAGGCGGGCCAGATCGAGGGCCGAAAGAGCGGTGTCCATACCAGTTGACCGAGGCTGACGATACCCGCCGGCGGGTGCCGGCGGACCCCGGCGGACGGGCGTCGGGGTTGGCTGGAGTATGGGCCGCGATGTTGCACCGCGAAATGCGCCAACTCGTCGCAGATGTCCAGCCCGTCGCGCGCGATTCCGGGGTAAATCGTTGATTCGTATCAAGAAGGCTGCTTGCGGCGCGCGCGGCCGCGGCGTGGCGGTCTGACGCACGTGCGGCAATATGGCGCGTCGCGTCATCGGAACGGTTCGGCGCGGACGCAAACGCCGCGTGACACCGCGCGTCACGGCGCCCGCGCGCAGCCGAACCGTTTCAGTGCGTTATCGCGTAACGCACGCGGTCGTGCCGGCGGGCCGCGGCCGATCGGGTCTGTCACATGGGTAACGCCGCGCAACATGGGCGCGCCGGCCCGTAATGGATGACGGATCGCGCGCGGCGTAGCGTTCGGGATGTCGGGTTCGCATCGACGAACCGCCAGCCGGAGAACGTGACGTGAATGGATTGAAGCTCGCACTGGGCGCGGTGGCCGCAGTGGCGATCGCGACGGGCGGTGTGGCGCATGCCGCCCGGGTCGGGGTCTACATCGGCCCCGGCTACCCGTATTACTACCCCGTCGTCCCCGCGCCTTACTACTACCCGCCGCCTGTCGTCGCCGTGCCCGTCGATCCGGGGCCGCCGCCCGAGTACGTCGAGAAGGGGCAGCCGCAGGACGAAGGCGACGCGAACCTCTGGTACTACTGCGACGCGTCGAAGCATTACTACCCGTATGTAAAGACCTGCAAGTCCGGCTGGCGATCGGTGCCGGCGCGGCCGCAGTGATGGAGGCGCGACGATGAAATCCGTATTTCGACCGCTGCGCGTGCCGGCCGCGCTGGCGCTGGCCGGCCTGCTCGGCGCATGCGCGTACATGCCGACCGGGCCGAGCGTGATGGCGCTGCCCGGCACGGGCAAGTCGTTCGACCAGTTCCGCGCCGACGATGCGAACTGCCGTCAATACGCGTTCCAGCAATCGGGCGGCGTGAGCGCGGGCCAGGCGTCGACCGCGAGCGCGGTCGGCAGCGCGGCCGTCGGCACCGCAGCAGACGAGCCACGAGGCGCGCCACACGACCGTGACCGCGCCGATCGCGAAGGATGCCGCGCGCCACGACAGCCAGGTCATCAGCGCGGCGACGATCGGCGGCGTGACCGCGTTGCCGAGCCGCGAGAACGAATGCGTGAAGCCCTGCACGACGCCGCGCCGTTCGCGCGGGAACCAATGGGTGATCGCGCGGGCCTGGGCGGGCAGCGTCGCGCCTTCGCCGATGCCGAGCAGCAGCCGCGCGGCGAACAGCAGCCCGAGGCTGTGCACGAGCCCGGTGGCGAAGGTCGACACGACCCAGATCAGCCCGCAGCCGATCAGCGTGATGCGGGCGCCGAACCGGTCGGCGATCCAGCCGCCGCCGATCTGGCAGATTGCATACGAATACGCGAACGCGGAGAATGCGACGCCGAGTTCGGTATTCGACAGGCCGAGTTCGGCCTTGATCGCGCCGGCCGCGGTCGCCAGGTTGACGCGGTCGACGTAGAGGATGAACGAAAGCGCGCACAGCAGCCACAGCGTGTGGCGCCGTTGACGGTGGTCGTTGGGCATGTGTCTCACTCCATTCTCGTGCGCGGCGTGACAATGACGCCGCGTTCACTGGTCGGGCCAGCATCGCGCGGCGGCGGAGACACTGTCTAATGAATCTTTGGGATCAATCGATAACCCCAGGTATTCATTCCCGTTTCATCCGCATCAGCCGCATCATCTGCATCAGCCGTACTCGACGCAACGGAGCACCACAGGTGAAGAATTGACCGACGACGAAGAACTTTCACTCCGCCGCGAGAGCCGCTTCTGGGACCTGCCGCCGGTGAAATGGTGGATCCGCGGGCATGGCCGCGACGGCTATTCGTTCCGTCTGCTGCTGTGGCCGCCGGTGATCGTGTTCGTGCTCGAATTCGTCTGCGTGCTGTTCGACGCGCTGTACACCGCCATCGGCATCAGCGCCGTCGCGACGCTGTTCCTCGGCTTCGCCGGATACCACGGCGCGCAGCGCGAATGGCTGGTGCCCGCCGCGACCACGCGCGCACTCGTGAAGGCGCGCATGAAGAAGGCGGCCGAACGGTTCTCGTCGCTCGGCGTGGGCGCGACCGTGCTCGCGATCTTCGTCGCGGCGACCTCGCTGTCGCTCGTGATGTCGGGTCAGCCGGTGCTGGATACCGCCTCGAAGGACGCGGTGTCGATCTTCATCGCGCTGGTGTTCCTGCCGGTGTACGTGTCCGGCGCGGTGCGCAAGCTGGCGATCGCGCGGATCGAGGAACTGGAGGCGCTGCGCAATGCGACCCTCGGCACCCGGTTGACATTCGACCGGGCCGGTGCGGTGCGCGCGGTCGTCGTGCAGGGCGCGGCGGGGAAAGGAACGGTGTCCGTGCGGGAGTACACGGTGCTCGGGTTCAGCCCGCCGCTCGAACAGGTCGGGCGCGAACCGGGCGCGTGACGGTGTAAAGGCGGGTGGCGTCTTGATGTAGAAGCAAGAGAAAGCCGCCTACCCTATTGCATTTAAAGCGATTTCCCGACGTCGCTTTAGACGCGTGGACATAAACCTGGGCATAGATTCATGTCCTAGCGCTTCGTGGACGACCATGGATAACAATGGAGATGCCTGATGCCACGGAGAAGCGTGATCCGTGGATACCCAAGTACGGCGGACCATCAGCCGCGAACTTGGACACGAAAGGACGCAGATTACGGCGGTGTATGTGGGATGGTGACGGGCCGTGAAAAACGATACGAGTGAACCTGCCAGCCCTTAGTGATAAAGAAGCAGGAGCGGACTTCCAAGGCATGCTTTTACTTCCTCAATAGGTACGCACTGGGGCCCCATCTGCTCTAAATATTTATTCGTCAATCGAGCAAGGCAAGATGCATTGGTCATGGCTTGTTTGTATATTTTTGAATCCTTGGTCTTCGATAGATTCAGCTCATCCGCCAAGCCAAATCCCATTTGAAATGAAGGTTCCAAATCTCTACTTACATCCGTCGCAAGCTGATATTTGTCCCAGCACGCCTTATACCCAGGCGGCGCATGCGGAGAGTCGCTATGGAGTGACAGCGTAGTTCTTAGTCTTATGTCGCCGACTATAAAAAAATACTCCGGCCTCGGAATGTAGCCGATAGCATCCTGATAGCCAAGAAAGTAGGCGTGTTCGTAACGACCTTCGAGGAAGTATTTCCTTCCCCTCTCCTCTGCCTTGGTTGCCTGTTCAATATTGGCCGTCAAATTGATTTTCCTCTTGTAGTTTTTTGCTGTATTTCGAAAATCCCGCCAATCAATAACCACGTCCCCATTTAAATCTGCCTCGAAAGCATGGGCGTGGAAGGGCACAGAGGAAAGCAAAAGTGAGCAAGCAAAGCGCACTGACCTTTTGATCATTACCGATTCCTTTCGGGTTTGCCTTTGACAATCAGTGTACCCACGCCGTTGCCGTCCGCGCTACGGTGGCTAACGAGCATTTCGTGAATTGAAGACCAGCTGCTTAAGCTCAAGACAGTCGCGCAACCTTCAGACACATTGCCCACGTGAACGTATCGACTATTGTTGCCATACGAAATTGGAAACCACACTTGGTGGTGGGACAGTCTTGAGTATTCAGTCTTGTACTGATTGGTGTAGTCTTTCTTGTGAGGAAAGTCAGGCAACAAAATCGAGTATGTCCCTGGCGGAATAGGATAGAAGTCGCCGTTCCAACTGGTGTTCATTGCGACCTCAAAATGAATGCTACCGAGAACTCCGCGTGCTAATTGCTGTTGCAGCTGCTGATTTCGAGACTTTGAGAACCATCCTGGGTCAAAGTGTCCATAGGTCACAACCAACTCGACAGGCTGCTGCTTGGGAGCTGTTTTTCCCAGATATTCATTCGCGTTATCATCAGACAAGAATGATACTTGTCCTTTCGATTCTCCCTCAAGCACTTTGAAGTAAGTTCGGCCGTTCTTGCTTCCGATGAGCATAACTTTGCAATATTTGAAAAGTGATTTCCACTGAAGACGTGGAAGATCACCACTCCCGACAAGTAACCAGCCGCTGTCGGAATCAACTTTGTTGATATATCGAATTACGTCGGCACTGATTCTGCTGGCACTTAGCGGAGCGGTATTTGTGGAGGCGTCGCCTCGCCAGGCTGGATTTGCCATCGTTAGTCCTCGTTATGGTTGATGAGTATATGATCCATATCGGGTTCGATAGAAATTCCTAATGTATCAGCAGAAATCACGCGGTCGGTGCGTCCGTTTATATCAGTGATCCCGCGAATAACTGCGCCGTCTGCTGTAGTAATTTTATATGGCATATCCGGAATTGCATTGCCGTCCAGATCGTGCAAGATGAATTGTTCGTCGTAGCCCGAACCGCTTGCAAAGGCAGTATGGGCAATTACGAGGCTTGCAGGAGCGGCGCGTGCGATGAGCTTTGCACCGCAGGTTGTTAAGTGGTCTTCTGTAGCCACCGGTAGCTCATTGTCGGTGAAGCTTGCTACCCCTTGGGCGACCTTGAAGATATGAGGTGAACATTTTGGGCATGTAACAATGTCACCAACCCGCACTATGGGGACGTCATTCCAAGTATGGAAAGGGCTTCCGGAGATGACGACTCCTCCATGGGTCGTAAGATCTCCAACTACGATCTGAGATTTTCCGTTTATGTTTGTGCGCATGCTCATCGAGAAAACTCCAATTCTTTATAAAAATCTCCGCAGCCGCCGTCAACTGGATTTCTGAGCGCAAGTCGTTTTGGCGGGTATTGCGGATATAAGTTTTCACATTTGATGGGCGCTTGAATATGGGATGCGTCTGAAAAAATATCGAATACGTCTGCTTTTAGTACGAAGATTGATTTTTGTTTTTTGTTCGTTATTTTATGGATATTGCTTTCGACATGAGTACGCTGACGTTCGATTGCATCCGAACGTCAGTTTTCCTCATTGGCCCACGTTGAGTCGAACCAAGGGCGGGTGTGAGCGCTCCGAGTCGATCTCCACGACCGCGCAGCCGCGAGTCCTCGACCTGGCGTTCCAGCTAGCCGGCTTGAGCAAGATGCATGAACACGGCAGCGTTACGCGCGGGATCGCCATGAGGCGCTGATGGGTTGGACGGCGCCGGCCGTAGGCGGACCTTCAGCGCGGCCGCTGATGCGGCGCGGCAAACGGATCTTGAACTGACGGCGCACGTTGGACAGGTGAACGACTTGGAGGCACTGCTTGATGTCCTCGGCCGGCAATGCACGTTCACGCGCGACGGCCTTGTAGACGTGTCGCATCGGTAACGCCATTACCGGGGTGGCCGAGATCAGCCTGCATGTCACTGCATAGTCGAGCATGCGTTTGAGCAGACCACGCACCTTGGCGCGCTGTTGCTTCTGGGCGGGCGACTCGCCAACTGTTGCCATTTGCGATGTGCCATCGCGCATGAGCCCTGTGTTCTTGAGGGTAAGCGCTGGGTACTTGCCCCGCGTGAGCTGTTCGTATTTGCCGGTCAGTCTGTAGCGGTAGCGCTAGACCATGCCGCTTATTGGAAATACCTCCAGATACAGGCCGAGATCATCGCTGACGGTATGGGTCTTGTCCCTGGGCGAGTGCCTTCAGGGCGGTATCGGCCAGTGCCATCTTCTTCCTTCGTATGTCCAAGTAGAGGGTGGCTCAGGCCAAAATCGTTACTTGGACATAAAACCAGACGGCTTTCGGTGTGCTTCGGTAGGGCTCGATAGGAAAAGACCTGTATCCATGCGGGTTTCAAGGGTTTTTGTGGTCCTTGATGGACCCCGGTGGATGTCAGGTCATTTGCTAGGCCGGAAAGCGCGCGTGGTCCGGCGCCGGCACGAGGTTGTCGGGCCACTGCACTTCGAACCGCGTGCCGCCCGCGCCGGTCGGCACGCAGACGGCTTCGCCGTGATGCGCATGCGCGATCGCCGCGACGACGGCGAGCCCGAGGCCGCTGCCGCCGGGCTGCGACTCGTCGACGCGCCGGAAGGCCTTGAACACGTGCGGCGCGAAATCGGCCGGGATGCCGGGGCCGTCGTCCTCGACGCGCAGCCGGCACATCCCTGCCTCGATGCGCGTCTGGATCCGGATCGTGCCGGGCACCGCGTGGCGGCGTGCGTTTTCCAGCAGCGCGAGCAGCGCCTGACGAATCCGCACCGGGTCGCAGCGCATGCGTCGCGGGTCGAGATCGAGCACCGGCTGCTGGCCGGCGGCCTGCAATGCATGGGCGAACACGTCGACCACCGCGCGCACGTCGGCGGCAAGGTCGGCGTCGCGGATCTCGATGCTCAAATGGCCGCCATCCGCGAGGCTGACCACGCGCAGATCCTCGATCAGCCGCGTCAGCCCTTCGACCTGCGTGAGCAGGCTGCGGAACTGCGCTTCGTCGGGCTTGAACACGCCTTCGGCGAGCCCCTGCAGGCGCCCGCGCAGCACCGTGACGGGCGTGCGCAGCTCGTGCGCGATCGCGGCATTCCAGATCGTCTGTTCATTGGTCACGCGCTGCAGCTCGTCGGCGAGCGCGTTGAAGTGGTCGGCGAGCAGCGCGGCTTCATGCAGCGAGCGGTCGCCTGCGACGGCACGTGCGTCGAGATCGCCGCGCGCGACGCGGCGAATGCTGTCCGTGACCGAATTGAGCGGCACGAGGATGCGGCGCGCGAGATTGACGGCGACCGCGACCGACAGCGCGAGGCCGACCGACGTGGTCGCGATCAGCCACAGCCATTCCGGTGCGGTCGGCATCAGGTTCTTCGTGTTGAAATGCGCGGGCCAGTAGTTGAACGCGACGTAGTAGAAGAGGGTGGCGGTGAGCACCATCAGCAGCGTCACGCCGAACACCATCCCGGCCATCGTCAGCGCGATCTGCCGGCTCAGGCCATCGAGCTTCACGTCAACTCCAGAGCTTGTAGCCGACGCCGCGCACGCTGACCGGCACGCCCTGCACGCCGAGGTCGTCCAGCTTCTTGCGCAGCTTGCTGACGTGGCTGTCCACCGTGCGTTCCAGCGCGTCGCCTTCCGGCAGGCAGGTGGCCATCAGCTCGGCGCGGCTGAACACACGCCGCGGCGCGCGCGCGAGCTGCGCGAGCAGCTTGAACTCGGTGAGCGTCAGCACGAGCGTGTGCCGTTCGCTGCCCACTTCGAGCGTGGCTTCGTGGCGTTCGAGATCGATCTCGAACGGTGCGACCCGCAGCACGCGCTGCTCTTCATGGCGGGAGCCGGCCATCGAACGGCGCAGCACCGCCTGCGCACGCGCGACGACTTCGGCGGGATTGAACGGCTTCACCACGTAGTCGTCGGCGCCGATGCGCAGGCCGGTGAGCTTGTCGATGTCCTGGTCGAGCGCGGTCAGCATGATCACGGGCGTGTCGCCGCGATGACGGATTTCGGCGAGCACCTTCCAGCCGTCGACGTGCGGCATCTGCACGTCGAGCAGCACGAGGTCGGGCTTGAGCTGCAGGTGCAGTTCCAGTGCGCGGCGGCCGTCGGCCGCGTGCACGGTGCGCAGGCCGCCGCGCGCGAGATAGGCGGTCAGGATCTCGGCGATCTCGGGTTCGTCTTCGGCGATGAGGACGAGCGCCTGGGCGTCCTGGCCGGCGCTGGAAGGGGGCGGGAGATCAGGCAGGGCCATTCGTGTGAGTCCATCGGGGGTTCCATCGAGTCGCCATACTACCGCATGGGAAACGCCGTCGAGCAGAGGGTGGGCGGCGGTGGGCGGCGGCGTCTTGGCGAACGATGTGAAGACGATGGCCCGGTTCGACGGGGGCGCCGCGCCCGCGGTCGGCCGGCGCCGCGGGCGGGACGCCCGTCTGCAACGTGAAGGGGCGCGAAACGCGGCGCGGGCCGTGTCAGCGGCCGACTTCCTTCAGCAGCGCGGCGGCCGCGAGCTTGCCGATCCCGTTCGACGCGAGCGGGCTGTCGCCGGTGATCAGCTTGCGGTCCTGATGGCAGCGGCCGGTCATGTCCTTGTTGAGCACTTTCGCGCCGAGCTTTTCGAGGCTTTGCGCGACGAGCCACGGCAGCGGGCCCGGCATGTAGCCGATCTCGAGATTCGGGCCGGTGTCGAGCGCATCCGGGAACACGCACATCTCGTAGCCCTTGAACGGGTAGTCCTGCGGATCTTCGTCCACGGCCGCGGACAACAGGCTCGCGGGTCCGTGGCACTGCGTGATGATGTGGCGGTCGTTGTCGAGCGCCCAGTGCAGCGCGCGCTTCACCTCCTTGCTGTACGGAATGGCGGCGAGCACGCCATGGCCACCCGGGATGAACACGGCGATGTACGGCGATTCGGGCCCGAGGTTGGCGTCGAGCACATCGGACAGCTTCAGCGGTGCCTTGAGCTTCGGCAGGTACTTCCGGTACGTGCCCTGCACCGCCTCGTCGTCGCCCGGCATGGCCCAGAGTTCGAGTTTCGCGGGGTTCCCCGACAGCGTCGCGATGTCGATCTCGAAGCCGGCCTGGTCCATGTGATGCATCGGCAGCAGCATTTCGACCGGATGATTGCCGGTCGAGAACATCTTGCCGTTCGTCATCAGGATGTAGCGCTCGTCGGTCGCGATCATCAGCACCTTCCACTTGCCCCCCGTGTACGGATTCGGGTAATCCGCGCCGGTGAAGTCGGTCTTCGACGACGTGTACTGCGACAGCGAATACGGGGACGGAAAGTACGCGTTGTTTTCGGCCGGATCGGGCGTGGGCGTTCTGTCCATCTGCGGCTGTTCGGAAGTCATGGCTGCTCCTTTCTCGGGGGATGGATTGAGGATTCGGCATGCAAAACGGCACACAACGCGTGCATTGCACATGCACGGTTGCGAATCGGCGGCGTGGGCCTCCGTTCATGCCCGGGGCGAGGGGATGCGCGTCCCGCACAACGGGTTGCGCGCCGTCATGAATCGTACCTCGCCACCCGGCGCGTCACGCCCCCCCGATCAGGTGGGTCGTGACACCGCACCGCGCACCGTGCGCACCTCGTCGTGGATACGCCCGGCACGTGACGGGCGGATGTCCGCCGGATCGGCGCGCCACCGCCGACTCCCCCTGACAGGGGGGGGGGCGCCCAAGCCGGCGCGTCGGGTATCGTGGCCCCACTCGCGAAGACCGGCCCCGGCGGATGCACAGGCCGTGCCGCCCGCGAGCGCGCAGCTTTGCCCGGCCGGCATCGTGCCTGACCGGTCGCTTATGGAGCCCTTCATGAATCCGTCACAGCCGCATTTGCACGATGCGCCGGCCTCGTCCGCGCATGCGTATCCGCTGCTGATCAAGCAGCTGCTTCATACGCCGCTCGCGACGCGGCCCGAGCAGGAGATCGTGTACGGCGACCTGGTCCGGCACGACTACTGGACGTTCCGGCATCGCATCGGGCAACTCGCGAGCGGGCTGACGTCGCTCGGCGTCGGCGCAGGCGATACCGTCGCCGTGATGGACTGGGACAGCCACCGCTACCTGGAGTGTTATTACGCGATCCCGATGATGGGCGCGGTGCTGATGACCGCGAACGTCAGGCTGTCGCCCGACCAGCTGCTGTATACGCTGAACCATTGCGGCGCGCGTGTCGTGCTGGTGCATCGCGATTTCCTGCCGCTGCTGGACGGCATCCGCGACCGGCTCGTGGCGGCGGAGCGCTTCGTGCTGATCGCGGACGGCGCCGAGACCGGGCTGCCCGACGGTTTCGCCGACGAATACGAACGGCTGGTCGCGGCTAGCTCGCCCGATTTCATGTTCGGCGATTTCGACGAGAACACCCGCGCGACGACGTTCTATACGACCGGCACGACCGGGCTGCCGAAAGGCGTCGCGTTCAGCCACCGCCAGCTCGTGCTGCACACGCTGGCGGGGATGGCCGCGCTGTCGAGCGCACGCGAGCACGGGCGCCTGCATCGCGACGATGTCTACATGCCGATCACGCCGATGTTCCACGTGCACGCGTGGGGGTTGCCCTACATCGCGACCACGCTCGGGCTCAAGCAGGTCTATCCGGGGCGCTACGCGCCCGACGGCCTGCTGGCGCTGATCGCGCGCGAGTCGGTGACGTTCTCGCACTGCGTGCCGACGCTGCTCGGCATGATCCTCGACTGCCCCGCATCGGTATCGGTCGATCTCTCGTCGTGGAAGGTGGTCGTCGGCGGCTCGCCGTTGCCGGAAGGGCTCGCGCGGGCGGCGCTCGCACGCGGCATCGACGTGTACACCGGTTACGGGATGTCGGAAACCTGCCCGCTGATGACGATCGCCCAGGTCGATGCGCCGCCCGGGGCCGACGGTACGGCCGACGATACGCTCACCCGCCGGACCAAGGCGGGGCTGCCGCTGCCGCTCGTCGATTTGCGCATCGTCGATGCGCAGTTTCGCGACGTGCCGCATGACGGCCGTGCGGCCGGCGAAGTCGTCGTGCGCATGCCGTGGGCGACGGCCGGCTATCTCGGCGACGCGCCGGCGTCGGCGTCGCTGTGGGCCGGCGGCTATCTCCATACGAACGACATCGGCGCGATCGATCCGGAGGGGCAGCTGCAGATCACCGACCGGATCAAGGACGTGATCAAGACGGGCGGGGAATGGGTGTCGTCGCTGGAACTGGAGGACATCCTGTCGCGCCATCCCGCCGTGCGCGAATCGGCCGTCATCGGCGTGAAGGACGCGCGCTGGGGCGAGCGGCCGCTCGCGCTCGTCGTGCTGGCCGACGACCAGGTGGGGCGCGTCAGTCCGGCCGAGTTGCAGGCGCACGTGAAGCAGGTCGCCGATCGCGGGCTGATTTCGCGGTACGCGGTGCCGGAGCGGCTGCTGATCGTCGACGCGATCGAGAAGACGAGCGTCGGGAAGATCAACAAGCGGGCGCTGCGGGAGCGCTACCAGCCCGCGTGACGGCGCGGCCGGCTAAGCGCCGGCCTGCCGGCCGCGCCGGCTCATCCGAGCGTCGTCTTGCCGAGATCCTCGAAGAGCCGGACGTTGTCCCAGTAGGCGGCCAGCCGCGTGATGAGGCCGTCGGCATCGAACTCGAACACGAACGCGTGCCGCAGCGTGAACGACCGGCCGCGATTCCGGATACCGAGGAAGTCCCGCGCCTGCGTGCCGCGGATCGTGACCTCGGCGGTGGCGTGGCGGCCGGCATCATCCGCATGAATGGCGTCGATCCGGTTCGACAGGTTCGGGAACGCGTCGAGCAGCGCGCCCCAGGTCATCCTGCCGTGCGTGGCCACCGGCGCAGCCGCGCCGGCCGGCACGTAGTCGAGTACGGCAGCGGGGGAACAGAGCGCGAGCATGCCTTCGATGTCATGCTGGCGATACCGGTCGAAAAAGGCGGCGACGACATCGCGACGGTTCATGCGGACTCCTGGGGAAAGGCTGGGCAACGGTCCCGATGCGCGGCGCGAGCCGGCTGTGCAGGACACCTTCCGGTCAGGATGGAGTGACTTTCCCGGCGCGGTAGCCCCCCGAATGGGGGGCTGAACAGCACCCGCCCGATCGAGAACAATGCGGTTCCTTCCGTTCGACCGGCGCGCGCCGCGGTACGGATATCACCTACTTTTGACGGCCGTCGCCGTGTCGCTATGCTGTTCCGGCGCGGGGCGGCGCCGCGCCGCGCACCGGGCCGCACGGCGGTCCGGCCTTCCAGGCGGATGCACGCGCGCAGCGCAAGGAGAACAGGAACAGCATGACGTCCAGCGACAGCAGACAAGCAGCAGGGCCTGCGGACGCCGACGGGATCGAAGTGCTGGTGCGCACCAAGCTCGCACCGGCATCGGCTCGTGGAATCGTGTCGCGCATCGCGCGGTTCGGCCTGCTCGCGCGCGGCCTCGATCGGCGGCTGACGCTCGTGTGCGCGCCGGCCGGGTACGGCAAGACGACCGTGCTGGCGGAGTGGCGCCATGCACTCGTCGCGACGAACGTGAAGGTCGCCTGGGTGAGCCTCGACCAGGACGACGACAACGCGTCGATCTTCTCGTCGTACGTGGTGGCGGCGATCGTCGACGCGACGGGCGGTGTCGGCGGCCGCGCGCAGCGGCTGCTGCGCGACCGCGCGCTGATTCCGCTGAAGATCGTGTTCGACGAACTGCTCAACGAGCTGGAGGGCGCGGGCATCGAGCTGGTCCTGATGCTCGACGACTACGACCGCCTCGCGTCGCCCGTCATCCACGACGCGATGTTCGAGCTGCTGCGTTATGCGCCGTCGAACCTGCACGTGGTGCTGTCGTGCCGCTCGGCGCCCGCGTTGCCGCTCAGCTATTTCGAATCGCGCGACGAGCTCGTCCGGGTCGACGAAGAGGATCTGCGCTTCGACGAAGCGGAGACGCGCGCGTTCTTCGAGCGCGTCGCCGGCAAGCCGCTCAATGCGGAAAACGTCGGGCGGCTGCGCGCGGCCACCGAAGGCTGGGTGTCGGGCCTGCAGCTCGCGGCGCTCGCGTTGCGCGACGACACCGATGCGGCGCGCGTCGCCGAGCAGGTCAGCCATGCGCGCGCCGGCATTGCCGCGTACCTGAACGAGAACGTGATGACGCAGGTGCCGGATGCGATCCGTCACTTCCTGCTCTGCACGGCCGTGCTGGACCGCATGACGCCCGCGCTGTGCGATGCGCTGACGGGCCGCGACGATGCCGTCGCGTGCCTGGAGTGGCTGAGCACGCACAACCTGTTCATCCGGTCGGTCGACGGCGGCCGCCGGAGCTACCGCTATCACGCGCTGTTCCTGCAATACCTGCGCGAGGAGCTGGCGTTGCGCCGGCCGGACGAGGTCGCCGCGCTGCATCGCCGCGCGAGCGCGTGGTACGCGGCCGAGCGGCAATGGCCGGATGCGGTCAGGCATGCGCTCGCCGCCGGCGATTTCGACGCGGCCGCCGGCTGGGTCGAGGCGTGTGCGATGAAGCTGATCGCCGCGAGCGACGTCCGCACCGTGCTCGACTGGGTGTCCCGCCTGCCGGAGCAGGCGCTGGCGGGCCGCCTGCGCCTGCGGATCGCCCACGTGTGGGCGCTGGCGTTGTCGATGCAGATGGTCGACGCACGCCGCGCGCTGGAGGCGATCGAAGCCGATATCGACGCACGGCGGCTCGGCACGGATGCGGTCACCGCGACCGAACTGCTCGGCGTCCGCTCGCTCATCGCGGGGCTGTCGGACCGGAGCGTCGAGTCGCTCGCGCTCGGCGAGCGCGTGCTGGCGGCCGGCCCGCCGGCCGGCTCGTGGGTCGAGCAGATCGGGCAGACGACGCTGATCTTCGGGCTCGGCTACGCGGGCCGCCTCGACGACGTGCTCGACCTGCGCGCGCGCGCGGAACGCGCGGCGTCGGGCCAGGAGCCGCTGTTCGCGCATGTCTACCGGCAGAACATGTCCGGCCTCGCCGAATTCGTCGCGGGCCGCCTGCACGATGCGTCGAAGACGTTCGAGACCGCGCTGCGCGGCGCGGAACGTTCGGCGGGGCGGCTGTCGGCGGCAACCGCGCTGTCCGCCGGCTACCTGTCCGCGATCTACTACGAATGGAACGACTGGCCGAAGGTGCGCGAAGCGCAGCGCGACCGGTTCGACATCGCGATGCAGGCGTGCTCGCTCGGGCCGCTGCTGCGGTTCATGCAGACGGCCGCGGTGCTGCAGTTCCGGTCGGGCAACGAGGCCCGTGCGCACGAGATCCTCGACGAGGTCGACCACATCGCCTGCAGCCGGCAATGGCTGCGGTTGCGCGTCGCCTGCATGGCGACCGGCGTTCGGCTGCACGTGAGCGCGGGGAAGCTGACCCAGGCCCATCGTGTCGGGCGGGCGCTGGCGGCGCTGGTGCCGGCTGCCGCGCCGGAAGCCGCGTCGAGCTACGTCGAGACGTGGCAGATGGCGCAGTGCACGCGGGCGCGGCTGCTGCTGGCCGATGCCCGCGCGGAAGAAGCCGCCCAGGTCATGGCGTCGGTGCACGACGTGCTGGCCGCGCGCGGCTTCGACTGGTTCGCCGCGCAGGCCGCCGTGCTGCGTGCGGTCGCGCTCGAACAGGCCGGGCAGGAAGACGACGCACTGGCCGTGCTCGCCCCTGCGCTCGGATACGGGCAAGGCAACGGGCTCGTGCGCACGTTCGTCGATGAAGGCGCCGTGGCCGAACGCCTGACGGCGCGCGTGCTGAAGCGGGCCGACCGGTTTCCGGCGGTCGGCACGTGGTATCTGCGTGAACTCGCCCGAGCGTTCGAGGCGGACCGTGCGTCGAATGCCGCGCCGGCCGCGCGGCCCGGCACGGCCGGCAACCTGAGCGCGCGCGAGGTCGAGATCCTCGATTACGTCGCGCGCGGCCTGTCGAACAAGGAGATCGCCCGCGCGCTGCGCGTTGCGCCGGAGACGATCAAGTGGCACCTGAAGAACATCTTCGAGAAGCTCAACGTCACGTCGCGCATCCAGGCCGTTCGAAGCGGGCTGGCGCTCGATGTGTCGTCCCGCACGCGCGTCGGCGACGAGTAGGCGGTTGCGCGCGGCGCGCGGCGTTGCTCCGGCGCGACGGGCTCAGCGATGCGCGTCGAACGCGGACACGATCTCGTCGATCGTCGCGCGGATGCGCGCGGTGTGGCGCAGGTCGCGATGCGTGACGAGCCAGACCTCGTACGGCGCTTCCCGCGTCCGCGCGGGCCAGACGCGGGCGAGGCCGTCGCGTTCGCCCATGTGCACCGGCACTTCGCCGATGCCGAGGCCCGAGCGCAGCGCGGCGCGCATCATCAGGCTCGAATTCATCCGCCCGACGATGCGGCCTGCGTCGATCGGTTCGCCGGCGATCGCCGGCTTGCGGCTCGCGTCGACGTACGGCTGGTAGACGACCAGATCGTGCCCCGCGAACGCACTGCCGCGCACGGGTTCGCCATGCCGTTGCAGATAGTCGTGCGAAGCGAACAGGCCCATGTCCCAGCAGGCGAGGCGGCGCGCGACGAGATCGGGGTTGTCGGGCCGCACGGTGCGCACCGCGATGTCGGCCTCCCGTTTTGCCAGGTTCAGGATTTGAGTCGACGTGTTCAGCGACACGCATACGTCGGGGTGCTTCGCGTGCAGCCGCGCGATCGACGGCATGACGAATTCGAGCGCGAGCGCATCGGTCGTCGTGATCTTGACCTCGCCGGCGAGCCGCCGGTCGACGCCCTGCGTCACGCGGACGAGTTCGTGCGCATGCTGCTCCATCGCCTCGGCGGCGCGCAGCGCCAGTTCGCCGACCGGCGTGGTCAGGTAGCCCTTCGACGAGCGCAGGAACAGCGTGGCGCCGAGCATGTGCTCGAGCTGCGCGAGCCGGCGCCCGACCGTCGCCTGGTCGACCCCGAGCGATTGCGCCGCGCGGCGCAACGTGCGTTCGCGATGAATCGCGAGGAACACGCGTGCGTCGTCCCAGTTCATCGATTGTGCTGACTGATGCATTTTTGCATTCCTCGTTCGGCAATTCACTGCGTGCCCGCGCGCGGCACCGTCCCTAGACTGTCTTCACACCCATTGCGATGCCGCGATTCGAGGATGACCCGCGAATCGGCCGCGCATCGACGAACGTTGAGGATCATATCGTGACTGATGACGTGAAAACCCTGCCCGCCCGCATGACGGCGATCGAAATCGTGCGTCCCGGCGGCCCCGACGTGCTCGTGCCGACCACGCGTCCCGTGCCGTCGCCGGGCCACGACGAAGTGCTGATCCGCATTCATGCGGCCGGCGTGAACGGCCCCGACGTGTTCCAGCGCAAGGGGCTGTACGATCCGCCGCCCGGCGCGTCCGACATTCCCGGTCTCGAGGTTGCCGGCGAAGTCGTCGCGGTCGGCCGCGACGTCACGCGCTTCGCGATCGGCGACGAAGTCTGCGCGCTGATTCCGGGCGGCGGCTACGCGGAATACGCGGTGGCAAACGAAAGCAATACGCTCGCGATCCCCGACGGCCTCGACATGACGGAAGCGGCGGCGATGCCCGAAACCTTCATGACGGTCTGGCTGAACCTGTTCCAGCGCGGCGGGTTCGCGGCCGGCGACAGCGTGCTGATTCACGGCGGCGCGTCGGGCATCGGCACGACCGCGACGATGCTGGCGAAGGCGTTCGGCGCGTCGACCATCATCACGACGGTGGGCTCGGACGCGCAGCGCGACGCGAGCCTGCGGCTCGGCGCGGATCTCGCGATCGAATACCGCAACGAGGATTTCGTCGACGCGGTCAAGCGCTTCACCGACGGCAAGGGCGTCGACGTGATCGTCGACATCATCGCCGGCGACTACGTCGCGCGCAATTTCGCGGCGGCCGCGATGAACGGCCGCATCGTCCAGATCGGCGTGATCAACGGGCCCGCGAAGGAGCTCGACCTGTTCCCGATGCTCACCAAGCGTCTCACGCACATCGGCTCGACGCTGCGCTCGCGTACCTACGCGGAAAAGGCGCAGCTCATCCGCGAGCTGGAGGAAGCCGTGTGGCCGCTGATCCGGCAGGGCAAGGTGAAGCCGCAGGTCTACCGGACCTTCGATCTGCGCGACGCGAGCGCGGCGCACGCACTGATGGATTCCGGCCGCCACATCGGCAAGATCGTGCTGCGCACGCCGGCTTTCGTCGCAGACGGCAAGCATTCCACATGATCGGCCCGCGCTTCAGCCCCCGGACGGGGGGCTGAAGGCTGCGCGGCGAATGGCGACAATCTGTACCACTGAACATGGCGGCGTGCGACGCGATCGATGGCCCAGCGGCACGTCGACGCTTCGCGGGCCGCGGTTCGAAACCGAGGCCGCGGTGCGCGGCCGGGCGCGCGACGGCCCGGTCGTGCGCGCGTGGCGAATGGCGCGCCGGCCGCGATGGACGATGAATCGAAATGGACATGCTTGAAAACATGCGGACGTTCGTGCGTGTCGTGCAGGCCGGCAGCTTCACCGCCGTCGCGAGGCAGGACGACATGGCGACCGCGCAGGTGTCGCGGGCCGTCGCCAGCCTGGAGGACTACGCGCAGATCCGGCTGCTGAACCGGACGACCCGCAAGATCGCGCTGACCGACAGCGGGCGGCGCTATTTCGAGCGCCTGCTGGCGATCCTCGGCGATGTCGACCAGGCGAACGCCGAAGCGCGCAATGCACTGGTGCGCCCGTACGGGCGGCTGCGCGTGCATACGATGCCGGGGCTCGGGCAGAGCCACGTGACCGCGTCGGCCGTCGCGTATCAGGCGATCTTTCCCGAAGTGTCCGTCGAAATGACGTATTCGCAGCGGCTGCCGAATCTCGTCGAAGAGGGGTACGACGTGTCGGTCGTCACCGCGTCGAGCCTGCCAGATTCCGGCTACATCGCGCACTCGTGCGGGCGGAGCTACAGCGTGCTGGTCGCGTCGCCCGCCTATCTCGCGCGGCACGGCACGCCGCGCGACCCGGCCGAACTGGCGGGTCATACGTGCCTGCGCCTCGATACGCCAGCCGACGCGAATGGCGAATGGCAGTTGCACGGCGGCGACGGCGGCGTCGCGACGCATGCCGTGCCCGCCGCGCCGTTCCACGCGAATGCGCCGGAAGCGCTGTCGATCGCGCTGCGTGCGGGGCTGGGCATCGGCTCGCTCGCGATCTACTCGGTCATCGACGATCTGCGCAGCGGGCGGCTCGTCCGCGTGCTGCCCGATTACCGGCTGACGATGCTCGATGTCTACGCGATGTTCGCGTCCCGGCGCTTCGTGGACGCGAAGATCCGCACCTTTCTCGACCACCTGCGCGCGACGCTGTCGCCCGCGCTGGCGGCCGACGAACACACACTTGAATCGATCACCGCGCCGCGCGGCCGTGCGCGAAGCCGTGCGATGTCCGGTGCGGCGGCCTGACCGCTTTCCCCCGCCGTTTCCCCCCGCAGTTATCCATCGTTCCTTGAGGAGATTTTTCGATGAAGATTCATCTTGCCGTCATTGCAGGTTATGTCGCGCTGTCGCCGATCCTGGGCCATGCGCAGTCGGGCGCACCCAATGCGGACGTGTCCGGCCCGCAACGGGTCGCCACGTCGGCGGCCGCGTCCTCCGTTGCGTCGCCGTCACCCGCGGCGGCGGCACGGTCTGCGAAGAAGGCCGATCGCGCGGCCGACCGCGCGTTCGCGAAGAAGGTCCGCCAGGCGATCGCGAAGGCGCCCGGCATCGGCGACGCGCATGTCACCGTGTTTGCGAAGGCGAAGACGGGCGACGTGACGCTGGCCGGCCAGATCACGGACCCGTCGCAGGATCAGGTCGCGGTGGAGGCGGCCCGCCAGGTGCCGGGTGTCACGTCCGTGAAAAGCCGGTTGCAGTTGCGTCTGGAAGGCGCGCAGTAACGGGCACGTGCCCCCGGGCGGCGACGTCCGGGGCATTCGCGTGTCATGCCCGTGAATCGACTGCCGGCCATCCCGGCGCGGGTATGCGCACGTCCCGGTATGGCCGGCAGCGATTGTTTCAAACGGGCCTCTGCCTGCCCGGCTGGCGCGCTGCTGCGTCAGATCTGGCCCATCAGCACCAGTATCACGACAATGACGACGACCAGCCCGACGGTGCCCGAGGGCCAATAGCCCCAACTTCGGCTGTGGGGCCATGCAGGAAATGCACCGATGAGTAGGAGAATCAGAATGATGATAAGGATCGTACCGAGCATCGCACCCCTCCTGGAACGGATTGGACATCGCGGTTCTTCCGCCGTGTAGAGGCGAGCAATGCGCGTGCCGCGACGGCGCGCGCCGAACAGTGGCAAGGCCCGCAGCGGGGTGAATTCACGAAATGAATACCCCCGGATTCAGAAAATAAAGTTTAAAAATGCGTCGGCGCCCCCTATGCTGAATCCTTCTGATCTGGCGGGCATGCGATGGCTGAACTTTTTCTGGTACGGCACGGGCAGGCGTCCTTCGGGACGGACGACTACGACCGGTTGTCCTCGGCGGGCGAGCAGCAGGGCGTCTGGCTCGGCGAATACTTCGCGCGGCAAGCGCTCACATTCGACCGCGTGATCTGCGGCACGCTGACCCGCCATGCGCAGACGGTCGACGCGATCCTGCGCGGGATGGGCCGCGAAGGCGCGCCGGTCGACCGCCACCCGGGCCTGAACGAATACGACTTCCACGGCCTGTTCGCGGCCGCCGCGCGCGACTACCCCGACATCGCCCGCCTCGCGGCCGGCTCGATGAAAGAGCATTTCCGCGCGCTCCGGCAGGTGCTGCAGCTCTGGTCGGAAGACAAGCTCGGCGATTCGGCCCCCGAGACCTGGGCGCACTTCCAGCAGCGCGTGGCCGAGGCCCGCGCGGCGATCCGCCACGGCGGCGGCCAGCGCGTGCTGGCGGTGAGCTCCGGCGGCCCGATCGCGGTCACCGTGCAGCAGGTGCTGGCCGCCCCGCCGTCGAGCGCGATCGCGCTGAACCTGCAGATCCGCAACAGCAGTCTTTCGCAGTTTTTCTTCAATGCCGATGCGTTCCACCTCGCGTCGTTCAACGGCATCCCGCATCTGGAGGATCCCGAACGACACGCGCTGCGAACCTACGGCTGACCCACGAACGATCGCGACGATGACGAACCCTACCCAGCACCTCGACGTTGCCCGCCTCACGCGCTATCTGGAAGCGCACGTGCCGGGCTTCGAAGGCCCGGTCGACACGGAGAAGTTTGCCGGCGGCCAGTCGAATCCGACTTTCCTGCTGCACGCGAAGAGCGGCCGCTACGTGCTGCGCCGCCAGCCGCCGGGCGAACTGCTGAAGTCCGCGCACGCGGTCGACCGCGAATTCCGCGTGCTCACCGCGCTGTCGGGCACCGCGGTGCCGGTCGCGCGTCCGGTTCACCTCTGCGAGGACCGCGACGTGATCGGCAGCCTGTTCTACGTGATGAGCTACGAGGACGGCCGGATCTTCTGGGACCCCGCATTGCCGGAGCTGCCGAAGGCCGATCGCGCGGCCTGCTACGACGCGCTGCTGCAGACGATGGCCGCGTTGCACGACGTCGATGTCGATGCGGTCGGCCTCGCCGACTACGGCCGCCCGGGCAATTACTTCGAGCGCCAGATCGGCGTGTGGACGAAGCAGTACCGCGCGGCGGAAACCGAGCGCCTCGACGCGATGGAAACGCTGATCGACTGGCTGCCGAAGGCGTGCCCCGCCGATACCGGCCGGCCGACGCTGGTGCACGGCGATTTCCGGATCGACAACCTGATGTTCGCGCGCGACAGCTATCGCGTGCAGGCCGTGCTCGACTGGGAACTGTCGACGCTCGGCAACCCGCTCGCCGATCTCGCGTATCTCTGCATGTGCCTGCGGCTGCCGTCCGGCGGGCAGGTGCGCGGGCTCGCGGGCCAGGATCGCGCCGAACTCGGCGTGCCGGACGAAGCGGCGATCGTCGCGCGCTATTGCGAACTGCGCGGCATCGAGCCGATCCGCGACTGGCACTTCTACCTCGCGTTCAGTTTCTTCCGGCTCGCGTCGATCGCGCAGGGCGTGAAGGCGCGCGCGCTGCAGGGCAATGCGTCGAGCGAGCAGGCGCTGCGCGTCGGCGCGATGACCGGGCGGCTCGCCGAGCTGGCCGTCGGCGTGATCGACGCGCATCGCTGAAGCGGCCGGTTTCACCGGGCAGCGGCAGGACACCACATCAATGGAGGAGCACAGCAACATGGCAACGAATCTGTTCGACCTGACGGGCAAGATCGCCCTGGTGACGGGCGCGAGCCGCGGCATCGGCGAGGAAATCGCGAAACTGCTCGCGGAGCAGGGCGCGCACGTGATCGTGTCGAGCCGCAAGCTCGACGACTGCCAGGCCGTGGCCGACGAGATCGTCGCGGCAGGCGGCCGCGCCGAGGCGCTGGCCTGCCACGTCGGGCGGCTCGAGGACATCGCCGCGACGTTCGAGCACATCCGCGGCAAGCACGGCCGCCTCGACATCCTCGTGAACAACGCGGCCGCGAACCCGTATTTCGGGCACATCCTCGATACCGACCTCGCCGCATACGAGAAGACGGTCGACGTGAACATCCGCGGCTACTTCTTCATGTCGGTCGAAGCCGGCAAGCTGATGAAGACGCACGGTGGCGGCGCGATCGTCAACACGGCGTCGGTGAACGCGCTGCAGCCGGGCGACCGGCAGGGCATCTACTCGATCACGAAGGCCGCGGTCGTCAACATGACGAAGGCGTTCGCGAAGGAATGCGGGCCGCTCGGCATCCGCGTGAACGCGTTGCTGCCGGGTCTCACGAAGACGAAGTTCGCGGGCGCGCTGTTCGCCGACAAGGAGATCTACGAGACCTGGATGGGCAAGATCCCGCTGCGCCGCCATGCGGAGCCGCGCGAAATGGCCGGCACGGTGCTGTATCTCGTGTCGGACGCGGCGAGCTACACGAACGGCGAATGCATCGTCGTCGACGGCGGCCTGACGATCTGAGCGCGCGATGAAGATCGACAGCTATGCCGGGCAAGCCGTGATGATCACCGGCGCCGCGAGCGGCTTCGGCGCGTTGCTCGCGAGCGAGCTGGTCGCGGTGGGCGCGCGCGTCGCGCTCGGCGACCTGAACGCCGACGCGCTCGAACGCGTGGCCGCGCCGCTGCGCGCGGCCGGCGCCGACGTGATCGCGCAACGCTGCGACGTGCGCGTCGAGGCGGAGGTCGCATCGTTGGTGCAGGCGGCGGCCGCGCGTTTCGGCCGGCTCGACGTCGGCATCAACAACGCGGGCATTGCACCGCCGATGAAGGCGCTGATCGATACCGACGAAGCCGATCTCGACCTGAGCTTCGCGGTGAACGCGAAGGGCGTGTTCTTCGGGATGAAGCACCAGATCCGCCAGATGCTCGCGCAGCGCGCAGGCGTGATCCTGAACGTCGCGTCGATGGCCGGGCTCGGCGGCGCGCCGAAGCTGGCGGCCTACGCGGCGTCCAAGCATGCGGTGGTCGGGCTCACGAAGACGGCGGCCATCGAATACGCGCGCCACGGCATTCGCGTGAATGCGGTGTGCCCGTTCTACAGCACGACGCCGATGGTCACCGACAGCGATATCGGCGACCGCCAGGATTTTCTCGCGCAGGGCTCGCCGATGAAGCGGCTCGGCCGGCCCGAGGAAATCGTCGCGACGATGCTGACGCTGTGCGCGAAGGAAAACACTTATCTGACCGGGCAGGCCGTCGCCGTCGACGGCGGTGTCTCGGCCTTCTGACCGAACCGGACGAACGGAATCGAGGAGTCGATCATGGATTTTGGCTACACCCCGAAAGTGGAAGAACTGCGCGGCCGCGTGCGCGCATTCATGGACGCGCACATCGTGCCGCGCATTCGCCAGTGGAACGAGGAAGTGCACGCGGGCCAGTATCCCGTGTCGTTCATGGAGGAGCTGAAGGCGCGCGCGAAGGCGGAAGGGCTGTGGAACCTGTTCCTGCCGCACCTGAAGGACGACGAGCCCGGCATGGGCCTGACGAACCTCGAATACGCGCCGCTCGCCGAGATCATGGGGCGGGTGGGCTGGGCGTCGGAAGTGTTCAACTGCAACGCGCCGGACACCGGCAACATGGAGCTGCTGCACATGTTCGCGACGCCCGAGCAGCGCGAGCAGTGGCTGAAACCGCTGCTGCGCGGCGAGATCCGCTCGGCGTTCGCGATGACGGAGCCCGACGTGGCGTCGTCGGATGCGACGAACATCACGACGCGCATCGAGCGCGTGGGCGACGAGTACGTGATCAACGGCCGCAAGTGGTTCATCACGAACGCCGCGCATCCGAACTGCAAGATCTTCATCGTGATGGGCAAGACCGATCCCGAGGCCGCGTCGCACCAGCAGCAGAGCATGATCCTCGTGCCGCGCGACACGCCGGGCGTGACGATCGTGCGCAACATCACGGTGGTCAATCACTACGCGCCGGAAGGGCACTGCGAGATCACGTTCGACAACGTGCGCGTGCCGGCGCGCAACCTGCTCGGCGAGGAAGGCAGCGGCTTCGCGCTCGCGCAGGCCCGCCTCGGGCCGGGCCGTATCCACCACTGCATGCGCTCGATCGGCGCGGCCGAGCTCGCGCTGGAGCTGATGGTCGACCGCGCGCAGTCGCGCGTCGCGTTCGGCAAGCCGCTGAACAAGCACGGCACGGTCGGCGAATGGATCGCGCGCTCGCGCATCGAGATCGAGCAGGCGCGTTTGCTCGTGCTGAAGGCCGCGTGGATGATCGACAAGGTCGGTGCGAAGGCCGCCCGCAAGGAAATCTCGATGATCAAGGCGCTGGTGCCGACCGTCTATACGGACGTGTGCGACCGCGCGATGCAGGTGTTCGGCGCGGCGGGGTTGAGCCCCGATACGCCGCTCGCCGATCACTGGACCTGGGGCCGCGCGCTGCGCTTCGCCGACGGCCCGGACGAGGTGCACCTGCAGGCGATCGCGCGGATGGAAATCAAGGACGGCGAGCCGGGTTCGACGGCTGCGTACCTGACGCCGCCGCTGCGCGGCTGAGCGTCGCGCCACGATGCGCAGGGCCGTGGACGAACGGGAGGCGCCCGCCGTAAGATGCCGGCAAGGAGATCCGGCGATGCGCCTTTCGAAGATTGACCTGAACCTGTTCGTCGTATTCGACGCGATCTACACCAAGCGCAACCTGACGCGCGCGGCCGAGGTGCTGAACCTCACGCAGCCCGCCGTCAGCAACGCGCTGGCGCGGCTGCGCAAGACCCTGAACGATCCGCTGTTCGTCAGCACGCCGGCCGGGATGATGCCTACGCCGCTGGCCGAGAACATCGTCGGCCGCGTGCGCGAGGCGATGCAGCTGCTCGATTCGAGCGCGCACGAAGGCGACGTGTTCGATCCGGCATCGTCGACGCGTGTGTTCCGGATGAGCATGAGCGACCTGACCGAGGCGCTGCTGCTGCCCGCGCTCGGCGAACTGCTGCAGACGCATGCGCCCGGCATGCACGTGCGCAGCTACACGATGGACCGCCGCGAAGTCGCGACCGCGCTCGCGAACGGTTCGGTCGACCTCGCGATCGACGCACCGCTGATCGGCGATCCGCACCTGCACCAGGCGCTGCTCGTGCGCGACCGCTATGCGTGCATGATCCGCGACGATCACCCGTTCAAGGGCGACACGCTCACCATGGACGACTACCTTGCGATGGGGCACATCCACGTGTCGAGCCGCCGCAAGGGCAGCGGGCACGTCGACGCGGAGCTGACGCGGCTCGGGCTGCGCCGCACGATCCAGATGCGCGTGCAGCACTACATGGTCGCGCCGCTGATCGCGATGCGCGGCGATCTCGCGCTGACGGCGCCGCTGCGGCTGCTGCAGCGCTATCCGGCGCGGATTCTCGAACTGCCGTTCGAGATGCCGGGCCTCGAATACTTCTGCTACTGGCATCGCAGCGCCGATCAGGACCAGGGCAGCCGGTGGCTGCGCGAGCAACTGGTGATGCTGATGGGCGGGATCGGCGACGCGCAGTGATGAACGCGGGTTGAACCGGCATCACCTGCGGGTTGCGATCACCGTCAAAGGCGCAACGCCCGCGCCAGCACCTTCGCCACATGCACGGCCTGCGTCTGCGCGCCGTCCTGGATCTGATGCCGGCAACTCGTGCCGTCGGCGACGACGATCGTCCCTTCGGCCCGCGCCCGCACGACGGGCAGCAGCGACAGCTCGGCCATCGCCTGCGATGCGGCGTAGTGCTCGGCTTCGTACCCGAAGCTACCGGCCATCCCGCAGCACGACGATTCGACCGGCGACACTTTCAACTCGGGTATCCAGCGCAGCACCGTCTGCACCGGCGTGAACGCGCCGAACGCCTTCTGATGGCAGTGGCCGTGCACGAGCGCTTCGTTCGCATCGATCTCGTGTAGCGGCAGCGACAACCGCCCTGCCTGCTGCTCGCGCACGAGAAACTCCTCGAACAGGAACGCGTGGCTCGCGAGCCGCGCGGCTTCGTCGCCATACCCATAGGCCAGAAACTCGTCGCGCATCGACAGCAGGCACGAAGGCTCCAGCCCGACGATCGCGACGCCGCGTTCGAGGTAGGGCCGCAACGTATCGAGCGTGCGCTTCGCCTCGGCCTTCGCTTCGTCGACGAGCCCGGCCGCGAGGAACGTGCGGCCGCAGCACAATGGCCGCTCGCCTTCGCGCACGTTGAAATGCACCGCGTAGCCGGCCGCTTCGAGCACGGCCTGTGCGGCCCGCGCGTTGTCCGGTTCCTGGTAGTTGCTGAACGTATCGACGAAGAGCAGCACTTCGCGGGTGGCAGCGCCAGCTTCCTGAGAAGACGACATGGGGGGCGCACCGGCCACCGCATCCGCCAGAAACGGTCGCGCAAACGCAGGCAGCGCCCGTTGCGGCGCGAGGCCGATCCACCGCTTCATCCACGACGCAACAACCGGCAGGCCGTTCGCGAACGCGATCGCGCCGCGCATCCTTGAAGTCCACGGCGCATAACGCGGCAGATACGCGACGAGCCGTTCACGCAGCGTCGTGCCGTGCTTGCGGTTCCACGCATGCCGCGTCTCGATCTTGAAGCGCGCCATGTCGACGCCCGTCGGGCAATCGCGCTTGCAGCCCTTGCACGACACGCACAGGTCGAGCGCGGCCTTCACGTCGTCGCCGGCGAGGCCATCGGCGCCGAGCTGGCCCGTCACCGCGAGCCGCAGCGTGTTCGCACGGCCGCGCGTCACGTGCTGCTCGTCGCGCGTCACGCGGTAGCTCGGGCACATCGTGCCCGCGTCGAACTTGCGGCAGTGGCCGTTGTTGTTGCACATCTCGACGGCCGACGCGAGCCCGTGCGTGATGTCGGTGCCGGAGCCGGGTGCGGTTTCTTCACCGGTCAACGGATTGCGCGTGACGTTCCACGCCGACCAGTCGAGCGCCGGTTGCAGCGGCAGTGCCGCATAGCCGGGCGCGAAACGAAAATGCTCGCGCGCATCCATCTTCGGCGGATTGACGATCTTGTCCGGGTTGAAGCGGTTGTCGGGATCGAACAGCGTCTTGATCTCCGCGAACGCCGCATTCAGCCGCGGGCCGTACTGCCAGGCGACCCATTCGCCACGGCACAGCCCGTCGCCGTGTTCGCCCGAATACGCGCCCTTGTACTCGCGCACGAGCGCCGCCGCCTCTTCGGCGATCTCGCGCATGCGTGTCGCGCCGTCGCGCCGCATGTCGAGGATCGGCCGCACGTGCAGCGTGCCGACGCTCGCGTGCGCGTACCACGTGCCTTCGGTTTCATGCTTGTGGAACACGTCGGTCAGGCGGCGCGTGTATTCGGCGAGGTGTTCGAGCGGCACCGCGCAATCCTCGATGAACGACACCGGCTTGCCGTCGCCCTTCATGCTCATCATGATGTTCAGCCCGGCCTTGCGTACGTCCCACAGTGCCTTCTGCGCGCTGGCGTCGGTCATCTTCACGACGCTGTCGGGCAAGCCGAGATCGGCCATCAGTTCGGTGAGCCGATCGAGCTGCGTCAGTTGCGCGTCGCGCGATTCGCCGGCGAACTCGACGAGCAGGATCGCCTGCGGCTGCCCGGCCAGCGCCTGTTCGATCACCGGGCGGAACGCGGGGTTCTCCATCGACAGGTCGATCATCGTGCGATCGACGAGTTCGACCGCTACCGGCTTCAGCTTCACGATGTGCTGCGCGGTGTCCATTGCCTGGTAGAAGGTCGGGAAGTTCACGACACCGAGCGCCTTGTGCGCGGGCAGCGGCGCGAGCTTCAGCGTGATCTGCCGGCTGTACGCGAGCGTGCCTTCCGAGCCGACGAGCAGGTGCGCGAGATTCGCGTGACCGTCGTCGGTGTACGCGCGCGGGTTCTGGCAGTCGAACAGGTCGAGGTTGTAGCCGGCCACGCGGCGCAGCACCTTCGGCACGCGCTCGACGAGTTCGTCGCGCTCGCGCTTGGCGATGCGCTCGACGCCGTGCAGCAGGTCGAGCGTGCGGCGGTCGGTCACCGGCTGCGCGAGCGAGCCGAAGCGGCATTCGCTGCCGTCGGCGAGGATCGCGTCGATCGCGACCACGTTGTGCACCATGTTGCCGTACTCGATCGAGCGCGACCCGCACGAGTTGTTGCCGGCCATCCCGCCGATCGTGCATTGCGCGGCCGTCGACACGTCGACCGGAAACCACAGCCCGTGCGGCTTCAGCCACGCGTTCAGGTGATCGAGCACGATGCCGGGCTCGACGGTGACGGTGCGCGCCTGCGCATCGAAGTCGACGATCCGGTTCAGCCACTTGCTGTTGTCGACGACGAGCGCGTCGCCGACCGTCTGCCCGCACTGGCTCGTGCCGGCGCCACGCGCGAGCACGGGGATCTTGCGGTCGCGCGCGATGTCGAGCGCGACCCGCAGGTCGTCCTGGTCGCGCGGCACGACCACGCCGAGCGGCATGATCTGGTAGATCGACGCGTCGGTCGCGTAGCGGCCGCGGCTTGCGCGATCGGCGTGGACGTCGCCGCGCATGTCGCGACGCAGCCGCTCGAACAGCGGCGACAGCGCGGCGCCATGCGACGGCACGAGATGGACGGGGCGAACCAGCGAAGGCGAGACGGCGGATGTCATGGCGGCGGTCGGTATCGGATGGAAGCGGAGCGGGCGGGGATCAGGCGAGGGTCACGCTGACGGGCGGCAGCCCCGGTATGCGGCCGACGGCCATGCCCGCGGCCGGTGGGAAAAACATCCCCGTGTACGAGCCCGTCGTGACGACGGTGCCGGCCGGCAGCGCGATGCCGCGTCGCGACGCGTGATTGACGAGCCACGGCAGCAGGCGGCGCGGGTCGCCTGCGGGGTGGGTGCCCGGTGTCGAGCTGGCGATGTCTTGGCCGTCGAACGAGAAAGCGGGAGCCGGCGCGCCGAACGGGAAATCGTCGCGATAGCCGGTCATCTCGCCGAGTACGAGCGCGCCGTGGTTCTGCAGGTCGGCGAGCTGCGCGACGGGCGCGACGTCCGGCCATTCGCGGAAGCGGCTCGCGACGATCTCGATCGATGCGCCCATCTGCGCGATGCCGTCGGACACTTCATCGTCGGCATATGCGGCCGCACGCGGCGCGAAGTCGCGGCCGAAGCGGAATGCGATCTCCAGTTCGAGGCCGAGCGGCCGGAATGCACTGCGCGGCAGCGTGACGCCGCTCGCATGCCGGCAATCGTCCGGCAGCGGTGCGCCCTGGATCGGGCCATCGGGCTGCTTCGCGCCGACCTTCCACGCGCCGATCGCGGCGCCGCGCTCGGCGAGCAGGTGCGCCTGCACCGCATACGCAGTGTCGGCATCGGCGGGGACGAGTTCCGAAGGCAGCGCGGCGAACGCGATGCCGTGTTGCCAGCCGGCGGCGAGCCGGACGGCGAGATCGTGGGTAGCTTGGGTCATCGTGAGTCACGCGAGGAAAAGGCAGGCGCCGCCGGCGGCCGCGCCCCATTGGCATCAGGCCGGCGAGCGATTGGCGGCCGGTTGTTCGGCGGATGCGTCGGCGAAGCGGCTGTCCGGCTGCATGCGGAACGCGAGCAGCACGCCCACGCCCATCAGCACCATGCTGCCGATGAACGGCAGCTCCCAGCTGCCGAAGCGGTCGATCACGAAGCCGGAGATCACCGGCGACAGGATCGCCGCGAGCGCGGAGCCGGAATTCATCATCCCGCTCGCGGTGCCCGAGTATTCCGGCGCGATGTCCATCGGCACGGCCCACATCGGGCCGATCGTCATTTCCGCGAAGAAGAAGCCGGCCGCGAGGCACGCCATCGACACGTACAGGTGGTGCGTGAACAGCAGCGGCAACAGCGCCAGCAGCGTGAGCAGCATGCAGATCGACACCATCCAGCTGCGCGCCCGCTTGAGGCTGCCGGTGCGCGCGTAGACGCGGTCGGTGACGATGCCGCCGAGCGTGTCGCCGATCACGCCCGCGAAGAACACCGCGGACGCGAAGACGGCCGATTTCTTCAGGTCGAGGTCGTAGCTGTGCAGGAAATACTGCGGAATCCAGCTCAGGAACAGCCACAGCGTCCAGCCGTAGCAGAAGTACACGATCGTGACGGGCATCATCCGGCGGAACAGCGGGCCCCACGGCACGTTCGCGGGCTTCTGCTTCGGTGGCGGCAGCGCATCGAGTTCGGCCTGCGTGATGCGCGGGTGATCCTTCGGGTGTTCGGTGTAGACGAGCGCCCACACCGCGACCCACACGATGCTGATTACGCCGCAGATGTAGAACGATTCGCGCCATCCGTACACGGCCATCACCGCGACGACCGCGGCCGGCGCGACCGCGTTGCCGACGCGCGAGAACGCATGCGTGATGCCCTGCGCGAAGCCGCGCTTCTCGCGCGGCACCCAGCGCGACATCGCCGACGTGGCCGCCGGAAATGTCGCGCCTTCGCCGAGCCCGAGCAACAGGCGTGCGGCGAGCAGCGACGCGAGGCCGCCGGCCATCCCGGTGAGCAGCGTCGCGACGGCCCACAGCAGCCCGCATGCGAGCAGCGTGCGGCGCGCGCCGAAGCGGTCGCTGACCCAGCCGCCGATGATCTGGAACACGAGGTACGGATACGCGAACGCGGAGAACACGAGACCGATCTCCGTCTTGTTCAGCCCGAATTCCCGGCCGAACCCGGCGGCGGCCGTGCTCACGTTCACGCGATCGAGGTACGTGATGAAGTACATCACGCATAGCATCACCAGCACGATGCCGGTCGCCCGGAACAGCTTCATGTTGTGTCTCCTTGATGTTGTCTGGCTTGCCGCTGCAACCGCGCCGGCTCTGGGGCCGCTTTCGTGCCGATGCAGCACGGCCGCGCGTCGTGCGGGCCGCAAATGGGAGTGAGCGGTGTGCCCGCGGCGGGCCGCGGGCACACGCGGTCAGGCCGCCTCGCGCAGCGCGGGCGTGTGCGTGTTGGTGGCGAGCGTGTCCATCGCCGCGACGACGCCGCTCGCGGCCACCGGCACGCCGGCGAGCTTCAACCCCATCTCGCAGCCGGCGAGCGTGGCCATCAGCGTGAGGTCGTTGCAGTCGCCGAGATGGCCGATGCGGAACATCTTGCCGCGCATCTTGCCGAGCGCCTGCCCGAGCGACATGTCGAAGCGTTCGTAGATCAGCTTGCGCACCGCGTCCGCGTCGACGCCGTCGGGCATCATCACGCCGGTCAGCACGGGGCTGTAGACGGCCGGGTCCGCGCACTGGATCTCGAGGCCCCATGCACGCACCGCGCGGCGCGTCGCTTCCGCGAGCCGCTGGTGGCGCGCGAACACGTTGTCGAGCCCTTCGCCGAGGATCATGTCGAGCGCTTCCGCGAGGCCGTACAGCAGGTTGGTGTTCGGCGTGTACGGCCAGTAGCCGTTCCTGTTCGCCTCGATGATCTCGTGCCAGCCCCAGAACGCGCGCGGCAGTCTGGCGTGCTCGCTCGCGGCGAGCGCCTTCGGCGACACCGCGTTGAAGCTGATGCCGGGCGGCAGCATCAACCCTTTCTGCGAACCCGACACAGTGACGTCCACGCCCCATTCGTCATGGCGATAGTCGGCCGACGCGAGCCCCGAGATCGTGTCGACCATCAGCAGCGCCGGGTGACCGGCCGCGTCGATCGCGCGGCGCACGGCCGCGATGTCGGAGGTGACGCCCGTGGACGTTTCGTTGTGCACCACGCACACGGCCTTGATCACGTGCGCGGTGTCGGCGCGCAGGCGCGCTTCGATCATGTCGGGCTGTACGCCGCGGCGCCAGCCTTCGATGCCCGGCAGCCCGAGGAATTCGGGTTTCAGGCCCAGCGCCTCGGCCATCTTCTTCCACAGTGTCGCGAAGTGGCCCGTCTCGAACATCAGCACGGGATCGCCGGCGCTCAGCGTGTTGGTCAGCGCGGCTTCCCATGCGCCGGTACCCGACGCCGGATAGATGATCACCGGCTGCGTGGTCTTGAAGATCTTCTTGATGCCGGCCAGCACCTTCAGGCCGAGCGCGCCGAATTCGGGGCCACGGTGGTCGATGGTCGGATAGCTCATCGCGCGCAGGATGCGGTCGGGCACCGGGCTCGGCCCGGGAATCTGCAGGAAATGGCGGCCGGACGGGTGGAAGTCGAGGTGCGGCATGGTCGTTTTGTCTCCTTGGTTGCATTTTGAATTTTGCATGCAAAATACTTTAGCAGAGCGATCCCGGCAAAACCAAGCGCTGATTTCGCCGAAAATGCCGGTGTTTACCCGACATTGGTGGGGAGATATTCGGGGCGGGCGAGTTGCAGTAGAATCGCGGGAAGCACGAAGGAAGGATTTTGCATGCAAGATTTGAATGATCTGGAGCCTGTCGGCACCGCGCCGGCACTGCCGAAACTGGAGCGGCAGCGGCTGCACGACACGGTCGTGGAGCACCTGCGCAAATTCATCGTCGAGGGCGTGCTCACGCCGGGCATGCGGCTGAACGAGCGCGAGCTGTGCGAGACGCTCGGCATCTCGCGCACGCCGCTGCGCGAGGCGTTCAAGGTGCTGGCGGCCGAGGGGCTGCTGGTGCTGTCGCCGAATCGCGGCGCGAGCGTGTACCGGATGAGCGAATCGGAGATCCGCGAGACCTTCGAGCTGATGTCGGGGCTGGAGGCGTTTTCAGGCGAGCTGGCATGCGAGCGCATCACACCCGCGGAACTCGCGGAGATCAAGGCGCTGCATTACTCGATGCTCGCGTGCCGGATGCAGAACGACCTGCCCGGCTACTACAGCCGCAACCAGGAAATCCACGACCGCATCAACGAGGCCGCGCGCAACTCGGCGCTGCGCGCCACGTACCAGTCGATCAACCGCCGGATCATGTCGATGCGGTTCCGCTCGAACCAGCACGTCGAGAAGTGGGATCGCGCGGTGCACGATCACGAGGAGATGATCAAGGCGCTGGAGGCGCGCGACGGCAAGGCGCTCGCGGCGATCCTGCGGCGGCATCTGCTGGAGAAGCGCGACGCGGTGTTGCTGCTGCACGCGGAAGCGGACGCGTAGTCACGCGCCGCGCCCCGGCGCGCGTGACGTTCACGCGGGCGTGCGCTGCCCCTCTCTCGGCCCGTGCCCCGTCCACCGCTTGAACGCGCGCCGGAAGTTGTGCGCGTCGCTGAACCCGACTTCGTGCGCGACGTCCTCGATCGACAGCCGCGGGTTGCTCAGCAGCGTGAATGCGCGCTTGCGGCGGATCGTGTCGATCACCGTCTGATACGACACGCCCTGATCGGCGAGCCGCCGCCGGAGTGTGCGCTCGCTCATGCACAGCTGCGCGGCGATCTCGGCAAGCGACGGCGCGTGCCGCAGGTCGCGCCGCATGATCCGTTCGATCGATTCGAGAAATTCGGTGCCTTCGGGTTCGGGCGGCAGCGCGTCCTGCAGGAATTCGAGCGCTTGCCGATGCGCGAGCGGATCGTGGGTCGCGATCGGGCGGTTGCCGAGCGCCGCGTCGCATGAGAACAGGTTCTGCTCCTGTTCGAACCGCACCGGGCACGGGAACACGCGCGCATATTGCTCCGCATAGGCCGGCGGCGGGTAGCTGAGATCGACGCCCTTCGGCTGGAACGCGGGGCCGACGAGCGAACGCCCGATCTTCATGAAGCTGCCGAACGCTTCCTCGACGAGGAACGCCTCGATGTCGGGTTCGAGGAATACGTTGGTCGCGCGGATCGACAGCGTGCGTGCATCCGACGTCACGTCGAAGCGCAACAGCGGCCCCGTGTGGCGCTGCAGTTCCATCCCGACCGCGATCGCGTCCTTCAGCGTCGGGCTCGTCAGCATCGCATAGCCGACCAGGCCGATCGACGCGATCGTCTCGCTCGTGCCGAGTTCGAGGCCGAGCGCCCGCCCCGGCGCCATCTCGAGCGCGCGGCGGATCATCGTGCTCGCCTGGCGCAAGGAAATCCGGCACGACGGATTCGACAGGTCCGCGACGTCGAAGCCGAGCCCAAGGCACAGCCGCGTGGGGTCGATGCCCAGTTCCTTGCTTGTCTCCGCGAGGCACCGCAACAGATGGACCGGCAGATTCGCCGTCGTATAACGGTCGGGTTCGTCCATGGATGCTCCGTATTTTTTTCCATGGATTGTACTCGTCCCGCCCGCCCGGAAACCCGGCGCCGCCCCGGCCGCGATTGCCCACATCCGGCGCGGCCCCGTGTCAGAAGTAGTGGCGCAGGCCGACCGTCGCGCCGAGCTGCGTGGTGCTCGTACTCGGCGACTGTCCATTGATGCCGACCAGCTGCGCGCCGACCAGGCCGCCGCGATAGATCGCGTAGTCGACTTCCGCATAGAGCATGCTGCGCTTCGACAGGCTGTAGCCGGCGATCACCTGGAACTGGCGCGCGCGGCCGTCGAAGTCCGGCGTGTAGCCCGACTGCGTGGTCCACCATGCGTTGACGGCGGCCGTGAACGCCGGCGTGAACCGGTAGGTCAACCCCGCGAGCGCCATCTTGCGGCGCCGGAACCCGCCGGGCGTCGACGGATCGACCACCTGCGCGGGCGAGATGATGCCGAGCGCGGCGAGATCGGTCGAGCTGAACGGGCCGTTCTCGAACGACGTGAAGTCGTTGTCGCGCGCGTTCTCGATATAGCCGGCGTTGACGGTCGCGTTGCCGAGCGTCACCGAGCCGCCGCCGCCGTAGATATCGAACTTGGCGTGCGTGACGTCGTCCCAACTGCGCATGAACGACGCGCCGACCGTGAACGGCCCCTTGTCCGGCGCATACGCGACCGCCGCACCGGCCTGGCCGCCCAGCACGCCGCCGCCTGCATGGCCGCCCGGCGCGTACTGCGCGAGCAGGTACAGGCTGCCGAGCTGCGCACCGTACTGGATCATGTTGCTGGTGCGCGAGCCCGCGAGCATCGTCTGCTCGGGCTTGAACAGGTTGAAGTACGGATCCTGCGGGCCGGCCCACAGGTTCGAGCCGTAAGTCAGCGACACCATCTCGAACGGCACGTTGTACTGGCGGCCGAGTGCGAGCTGGCCGAGCGACGTCGACGTGAGCCCCACGTACGCGACCTGGAAGAAGTTCGGCGCGCCGGCCGGCACGATCGCGCCGCTGTTCGGGCCGAAGTGGCTTTCCACGTTGAACTGCGCGGACAGCCCGCCGCCGAGATCCTCCTGCCCCTTGAGGCCCCAGTAGCTTTCCGTCAGGCCGCCGCCGTCGGCCATCGAGATCTTGCGGCCCGTTGACACCGGCGCGCCGTCGGCGCCGTAGGACACGCCGTGGGTTTCGTAGCGGATGCCCGCATCGATCACGCCGTACAGCGTCACGTTGCTTTGCGCGTGCGCACCGGTACTGGCCAGGATCATCATCGCGCAGCACGCGGCGCGAACGCTATCGT
>NZ_JAAGPH010000042.1:0-234 GCF_017104705.1 Burkholderia sp. Se-20373
TAAAAAAAAAAAAGAAATATAGCATTAAGGCATACATGTATGTGAAAACGCCCAATCAATCTTGCACGCACGCCCTCGTGAAACCATTAATAAGTACAATCATGCTATCGTTGTACTATACATCCCTGTATACTTATCCGCGATCCACCGCTGCTCACCTCACATCAACTCATCGTAGACATCTGTGTCTGTAGTACCTCTCATCACGTGCTGAATTACGCCGCATAATTCTCA
>NZ_JAAGPH010000043.1:0-55225 GCF_017104705.1 Burkholderia sp. Se-20373
TTGCGCGCGTCGCGCCGGCTGGCCGATAGCGCCGAGCCGTCGGCGCGCGACTGGGCCGCGGCGTTCCGCGGCGCGGTGGATTCGATCAGCGAACTGGGCGGCGCGCACGCCGGCGACCGCACGATGCTCGATGCGCTGGTCCCGGCCGTCGCGGCATTCGAGCGGGCGCTCGACAACGATCGCGATCCCGCGAGCGCGTGGGCCGCGGCGGTCGAAGCCGCCGAGCACGGCGCGCAGGAAACCGCACGCATGACGCCGCGCGCCGGGCGCGCAAGCTATCTCGGCGAACGTGCGATCGGCACGCCGGACGGCGGCGCGGTGGCGGTGTCGTATTGGCTGCGTGCGTTGCAGGCGCACATCGCGTAAAAGGGTGAAGGTCGAAGGCGCGACAGTGCGCCTTCAATGCAGCGGCACGCACGACGCCATGGCGCGCGACGTGCCGATGCCGTGGATCATTGCGATGCCGGTCGGCTTCGCCTCCGCCGACATTCGCATCGAACCGTCCGCAATCGATCAGCCCGTTTTCGTCCGCCCGGGCAACAACGCCGCACCGACCGCCGCTGCACCGAAACTCGCGAGCCAGCACCAGTAGCCGATCGCGTCGAGATGCACGGGTTCGACGTTCCCTGCTTCGTCGACGGCAATCTGGTGCTGCGACAGGAAGCTCATCCCGAACAGCAACGCCAGTACCGCCAGCACGACTGCCTGCGCGCGGTAGCGCTTCACCGTCAGCAGCCACGCGGCAAAGACGAGCGGATTCGCGAGCCATGCATAAATGCCGGCGAGCACGCCCATCCAGCCCGTCAACAGCACCTGCCAACCGTCGGCCCATGGATGCGGGGCGGGCGCGCCGGTGCGGAACGGCGCGGTGAACATGGCGACCAGATAGAACAGCACGCTGATCGCGAGCAACACGGTCGTGGCGCGCCCCATCGGCAGGCGAACGGGCGCGGTGGAGGGAGTCGAAGGTTTCATCGGCGGGACGGGCGTCCGGCGTCGCGGCGCGCCGTCGGACACACCCGATGCACGTCGCTCAGACGCCTTCGACCAGCACGGCGCGATAGCGTGCGCCCTTGAAGCGGTGCTGGGCGACGGCCTGGTATTCGGGGCCGTGATACCACGCGTGCGCGGCTTCCTTCGATGGGAACTCGACGATCACGACGCCTTCCGGGCCTTCGCCCTCGAGCGTTTCCTGCGGCCCGTAGGCTGCGAGCACCTTCACCGGATGGCCGGCGAGCGTGGCGCCGACCTTGCTCTGGTAGAGGTCGAATTCCTGCTGGTCCTGCATGCTTTCGCGTGTAAACACGATGTAGGTGGCCAAGATGCGTGCTCCTGATGCGCTGCGTGGAAAGGGAAAGGGCCCGGCCGCGCATCGCCTGGTCCGGCGAACGGCACGCGACCTGCCAGCAGCTTACAGGGGTTTGCCGACGAGCGTCGGGGCTGGCCGAGCGCACCTCCGGCCGGCTTGCTGCGTGCGACACCGGTCACCCGCGTACGGCTCTTGCCGCACGCGGGTGACCGGAACGGAGGCCGTCACGCAAGCGTCGCCGTGGCCTGCATCGTCAGCCAGCCGTCGCGATCCTTCGCCCACAGCTCGATTGTCCGGCCATCATCCGACGGCTTGCCGCATAGCGTGAACGGCTCCCCGTCGAACGTCGGGCGCACCGCGCGGAACGCAAAGCTCGCGAGCGTCGCGTCGGGCCGTTCGCGATGCACGAGATCGACGAGCAGCGTCGCGATCAGCGGGCCATGCACGACGAGCCCCGGATAGCCTTCCTCGTGCGTCACGTAGCTGCGGTCGTAGTGGATGCGGTGACCGTTGAAGGTCAGCGCCGAATAGCGGAACAGCATCACCGCGTCGGCCGTGACCGTGCGCGACCACGTCTCGCCTGCCGGCGCCGCGACCGGCTTCGACGCCGGCGCGCCCGGCTGCGGCCCATCGCGATAGACGATGTCGTGCTCTTCCTCGACGCACAACGCGCCGTCACACTCGATCCGGTGCTGCACCGTCACGAAGACGAGCCGGCCGCTGCGGCCCATCTTGTCCTCGAGGTTCTCGATCGTCGATTCGCGCGTCGCGCGCCGCCCCGTGCGCAGCGGCGCATGGAAGGTCAGGCGGCCGCCGGCCCACATGCGGCGCGGCAGCGGCACGGGCGGCAGGAAGCCGCCGCGCTTCGGGTGGCCATCGGCGCCGACTTCGGCCAGCGGTGCCACGGGCAGGAAATAGAGCCAGTGCCACATCGGCGGCACGACGTCGCCGGGCGACGGGCGGTCGAGCGTGGCGGCCAGCGCGTTCAGCGGGAACGCGGTGATGTCGTCGCCGAGCGTTTCGGTCTTGCCCAGCCACGCGTCGAGCGACGTCGGGGCGGGCGGCTGCGAGGATGAAGGGGACACGTGCGGAATCTCCGGGTGGCTTGCAACGGCCTCAATATGCACGCCGCTCGCCGTTTCGCGAAGACGGATTTGCCGAACCCCGGCTTCGAACCCGCCTGACCTGCGAGCGGCCCTGCCGGACGGTTTTCATCTGACCATTCGATCGCAGCCGCCAAACGCCCCCCGTGCCGGCAAAACCTTACAGCTTGACCATCCCCGGCACGCCGCCTAAATTGCATCAGACGGGCCTGCCGCGCCGCGTGCGACGTGTCATCCGGGTGACGAAAACGATAGTTTGCTATCGAATTATTTTGCCCCTATCATCTCGCCCATGACCAATCTGCACGACCTCCGCCTCGCCGTCAGCAGCCTTCTGGTGCTGTCCGCGCGCAAGTGGCGCCGCACCAGTGACGGCGTGCTGACGACGTACAACGTGTCCGAGGCGTGCGCGACGCCGCTGCTGATCGCCGGGCGCCTCGGCGAAGGCGTGCGCCAGGGCACGCTCGCCGAATACGTCGGCATCGAGGGGCCCTCGCTCGTGCGCCTGCTCGACCAGCTGTGCGCGGCCGGCCTCGCGCGCCGCGACGAGGATCCGCACGACCGCCGCGCGAAAACGATATCGCTGACGGCCGCCGGCCGCGCGGTCACCGCGAAGATGGAGGAAGACCTGCGCGTGCTGCGCGCGCAGGTGCTCAAGGGTGTCACGCGCGCCGATCTCGAAGCGACGCTGCGCGTGCTCGATGCATTCAACGCATCCGAGCCGCACACGCCCGCCGCGCGCGCCTCCCACACCGGTGACGCCACGTCATGACCTACCCGAGCCTTCGCGACTGGCTGTTCTCGGGCAAGACGTTCGCCGCGTCGATGCTGGCGCTGTATCTCGGCCTGTATTTCCAGTTGCCGCGCCCGTACTGGGCGATGGCGAGCGTCTACATCGTGTCGAACCCGTTCGTCGGCGCGACGCGCTCGAAGGCGCTGTATCGCGCACTCGGCACCGCGCTCGGCGCGGCCGCCGCGATCTTCTTAGTGCCGCCGTTCGTCGAGACACCGCTGCTGTTCGCGATCATCGTCGCCACCTGGTGCGGCACGCTGCTCTACCTCGCGATCTCCGATCGTACCGCGCGCAGCTACGTGTTCATGCTCGCCGGCTACACGATGCCGCTGGTCGCGCTGCCGACCGTGACCGATCCGTCCACCGTGTTCGACGTCGCGATCGCGCGTACCGAGGAGATCGTGCTCGGCATCGTGTGCGCGAGCGTGGTGGGCAGCGCGATCTTCCCGAACCGGCTCGCGCCGACGCTGATCGAGCGCACCGACGCGTGGTTCAAGGATGCCGCGTTCTACGGCCGCGAGACGCTGTCCGGGCACATCGCCGGCAAGGCGCTGTCCGCGTGCCGGCAACGCCTCGCGGCGACCATCACGGGCCTCGAATTCCTGCTGAGCCAGCTGAGCTACGACCATGCGCACCCGCGCATCCTCGCGCGGGCGCAGGCGCTCGCTGGCCGGATGCAGTTGTTCCTGCCGCTGATGTCGTCGCTCGCCGATCCGTTGATCGCGCTGATGCGCGACCTGCACATCCGGCCGGCCGGGCTCGACGAATTGCTTGCCGATGCCGCGAAATGGTTCGACGCGCCGCTGCCGGCCGTCAAGGCCGGCGCCGATGGCGACATGGCCGACGACCCGGTCGCGCAACGCCTGCGCGAGCGCATCGCCGCGCTGCAGCCGGCCGACGACGCGCTGGCGAGCTGGGACGGCGCGCTGCTGTCGAACGCGCTGTGGCGGCTGCGCCAGGTCATCGACATCTGGCAGGACTGCCGCTCGCTGCGCGCGCTGATCGGCAATGAAGCGGGCGTCTGGCAGCCGCGCTACCGGCACTGGCGGCTTGGCGGCACCGAGCGCTTCTTCGATCGCGGGATGATGCTGTTCTCGACGCTGACCGTGGTCGCCGCGATCGTGTTCGCGAGCTGGCTGTGGATCGCGTCCGGCTGGCACGACGGTGCCGCCGCCGTCACGCTCGTGGCCGTGTCGTGCAGCTTCTTCGCCGCGCTCGACGAGCCCGCGCCGCTGGTGTTCAAGTTCTTCCTCGCGACGACCGCGAGCGTCGTGTTCGCGGGCCTGTACCTGTTCGTCGTGCTGCCGCACGTGCACGATTTCGCGATGCTCGTCGTGATGTTCGCGGGCCCGTTCATCCTGATCGGCACGCTGCTGCCGCGCCCGCAGTTCAATATGGTGACGATGCTCGTCGCCGTGAACACGGCCACCTTCATCAGCATCCAGGGTGCGTACGACGCGGATTTCTTCGTGTTCCTGAACAGCAACCTCGCGGGGGTCGCCGGGCTGCTCTTTGCCTATGTATGGACGCGTGCGACGCGGCCGTTCGGCGCGGAACTCGCGGTGCGGCGCCTGCTGCGCTCGGGCTGGGAAGACGTCGCGCGCTCCGCGTCGACGCAGCCGCTCGACGACCAGCGCAACCACGCGTCGCGCATGCTCGATCGCGTCACGCAGTTGCTGCCGCGCCTCGGCGCGTCCGACGATCACCGCCACCCGTCGATCGAGAGCTTCCGCGACCTGCGCATCGCGCTCAATGCGCTCGACCTGCGCCGCTCGCGCCGCCGGCTGTCGGGCGACGTGCCCGATGCGATCGACCGCGTGCTGGCCGGCGTCACCGATCACTATGAACGCTGCGCCGCCGCGAACGCGCGCCACCGGCCCCCGCCCGCGCTGCCCGCGACGTACGACGACGCGCTGCGCCGCGTCGCCGGCCGCAACCTGCCGGGCGCCGCGCCGGCCGACGACGGCACGGCGCCCACCGCACCCGCCGCACCGGCCACGCCCGCCACGCATCGCCGGCTGCGCGACACGCTGCACGCGCTCGTCGGCCTGCGCCTGTCCCTGTATCCGGCCGCGGCCGGGCAGCCGCCGCAGGCGGCGGACGGAGCACGCGCATGATCCCGCTTTCCCATCCGTCCTTCCGACCGCGACCATGATCGGCGAAATCGACATCTTCGGCGTATTCGTGCCGGCCCCGCTCGTGCTGATGCTGATCGCCTACCTGATCAACATCGTCGTGCGCGCCGTGCTCGAGCGCGTCGGCTTCTACCGCCTCGTCTGGCACCGTTCGATCTTCGACCTCGGCATCTACGTGTTCGTGTTTGCCGCCGTCGTGATCGTTTCCCACCATCTCGTGGCTACCTAACGTGAAAAAAACCTGGCTCTCGGCAGGGCAAATCCTGCTCACCCTGATCGTCGTCGTCGTGGCGGCCATCGTGCTGTGGCGCATCGTCAACTACTACATGTTCTCGCCGTGGACCCGCGACGGTCACGTGCGCGCCGACGTGATCCAGGTCGCGCCGGACGTGGCCGGCCTCATCACGTCGGTGCAGGTCGCCGACAACCAGGAGGTCAAGCGCGGCCAGGTGCTGTTCGTGATCGACCAGGCCCGCTACACGCTCGCGGAGCGGCTCGCCGAAGCCACGCTCGCGCAGCGCCGCGCGACGCTCGCGCAGGCGAAACGCGAGTATGCCCGCAACCTGCAGCTCGGCAACCTGGTCGCGAGCGAGCAGGTCGAGGAAAGCCGCACGCGCGTCGAGCAGGGCGAAGCCGCCGTCGCCGATGCGCAGGTGTCGCTCGACACCGCGAAGCTGAACCTGCAGCGCACGACGATCGTCAGTCCCGTAGACGGCTACCTGAACGACCGCGCGCCGCGCGTCGGCGAATACGTGCCGGCCGGCCGCGCGGTACTGTCGGTCGTCGACCGCAATTCGTTCCGCGTCGACGGCTACTTCGAGGAAACCAAGCTGCGCGGCATCCACATCGACCAGCAGGTCGACATCATCGTGATGGGCGAGCCGCGTGCGCTGCGCGGCCACGTTCAGAGCATCGTCGCCGCGATCGAGGATCGCGACCGCACGCAGGGCGCGAACCTGCTGCCGAACGTGAACCCCGCATTCAGCTGGGTGCGGCTCGCGCAGCGCGTGCCGGTGCGCGTCGTGCTCGACGAAGTGCCCGACGATTTCCGGATGATCGCGGGCCGTACCGCGACCGTCTCGATGCGCGAAGCCGACACGCGCCGCAACGACCAGGCGAAGCCGGCGGCCGGCGCGTCAGCGGTCGCTGCACCGGTATCGACGGCTTCCGGCACGGCCGCCAGCGCGGCCGGAGCATTGCAATGAAGCGGAACGGTCTGCGCCTCGCCGCGACGCTCGCGCCGCTTGCGCTCGCACTCGGCGCGTGCAAGTCGGTCGGCCCCGATTACACGCTGCCGCAGCAGGCGTACGTGAATGCGCCCCTCGCGAACCATGCGCTCGACGATGCGAACGGCACGCTCGTGTCGCGCGACGCCGTGCCCGGCAACTGGTGGCAGCTCTACGACGACCCCGTGCTCAACGCGCTCGTGCGCGATGCACTGAAGTCGAACACCGACCTGCGCGTCGCCGCGGCCAACCTCGCGCGCTCGCGCGCGGCGCTGGAAGTCGCAAGCCAGCAGGGTGGCTTCTCGGGCGGCGCGGAAGCCGCCGTGCAGCGCGCCCAGGAGTCGGCCGAGCAATACCTGCTCGAGAACAAGCTGCCGATCGTCAACGAAGGCGCGGTCGGCATCAACGTGTCGTACGAGATCGACCTGTTCGGCAAGCTGCGGCGCGGCGTCGAAGCCGCGCGCGCGGACAGCGAAGCCGTCAGGGCCGCCGGCGACCTGGCGCGCATCACGGTCGTCGCCGACGTCGTGCGTGCGTACGTCGAATCGTGCTCGGCCGGCGACGAGCTGGCTGTCGCGAAGCAGTCGCTCGCGCTCCAGAAGCAGCGCGTCGCGCTATCGCAGCGGCTGCGCGATGCCGGCCGCGGCAACCAGACCGACGTGACGCGCGGCGTGACGCAGGTGCGTACCCTCGCCGCCGATATCCCGCGCTTCGAAGGCCGCCGCAAGGTCGCGCAATACCAGCTCGCCGCGCTGCTCGCACGTTCGCCGGCCGACCTGCCGAAGGCCGTTGCCGAATGCGAGCGCCTGCCGAGGCTGCGCCAGCCGATTCCGATCGGCGACGGCGCCGCGCTGCTGCGCCGCCGCCCCGACGTGCGCGCAGCCGAGCGGCAACTCGCGGCCGCGACCGCGCGGATCGGCGTGGCGACCGCCGCGCTGTACCCGTCGATCAGCATCGGCGCGTCGGCCGGCTCGGTCGGTGTCGCCGCCGACCTGTTCTCGTCCACGACGAATCGCTGGTCGTTCGGCCCGCTGATCAGTTGGTCGTTCCCGGTCAACGGCCAGCGTGCGCGCGTACGCGAGGCCGAAGCCGCGACAGGTGGCGCGCTCGCGCACTTCGACGGCGTCGTGCTGAACGCGCTGCGCGAAACGCAGTCGAGCCTCGCGACCTATGCGGCCGACGTGCAGCGCACGGAAGCGCTGCGTACTGCGTATGAATCGGCACGCAATTCCGCCGACGAAACGCATCGCCTCTATCTGGCCGGCCGCGAGTCGTTCATCTCCGATCTCGACGCGACGCGCACGCTGACGAGCGCGCAGGCGCAGGTGGCGGCAGCCGAAGGCCAGGTCGCGGCCGACCAGGTGCGGCTTTTCCTCGCGCTCGGCGGGGGGTGGGAATCCGACGGTACGACGGCCGCACCGGGCGCCCGTCCCGACGCCGCGCGCACCGCCGCGACACCCGCGACCGGCGAGTAATCACGGCAGCGCAGTCGTCTTCAGGACATCACGCACACCTGGCGGAACGCTCGGCGGCGGCGGGCTTTCCTGATGCGCGTCATAGCGCCGGAAGGACGACGAACACCCACGTTGACGGTAAACTGGCCGATGAATTTCCATTCATCTTCCGCTGTCGAACAGGTAGCGGCATCCACCCGGAGATCCATCATGCGAACCAGTGCCCGCAACCATTTCGCCGGCCAGGTCAGCGCCGTCAAGACCGGTGCGGTCAACGACGAAATCACGCTCCGCACGCAGGACGGCCTCGACATCGTCGCCGTGATCACCCACGGCAGTGCGGCTTCGCTGGGCCTCGCGGCCGGCTCGAAGGCATTCGCGCTCGTGAAGGCGTCGTCGGTGATCGTGATGGTCGACGTCGACAGCAACAAGGTGTCGGCCCGCAACTGCGTCGCGGGCACCGTATCGTCGGTTGCGAAAGGTGCGGTCAATTCGGAAGTCGTGATCAAGGCCGCGGGCGGCGCCGAGATCGTCGCGATCGTCACCAACGACAGCGTCGATCGGCTCGGCCTCGCGAGCGGCACGGCCGCGTCCGCGATCTTCAAGGCATCGAGCGTGATCGTCGGCGTCGAGTGAACGCGTGACGATCACGATGGCGATCCGTCTGGCACCGCGCATTCACACGAATCGCGCCGTGCGGCTGCCGGTCGGATGCGTACGATGACCACCGCGATCGATCACGCTCGGCAACGGGGCGCCGCAAACAGATGCGCGCGCGAAGCGCCGCACGCCCCATAAACGGTTACCTTGCGCACCGTATCGCCTGCTGGTCATGACGCGCTCAATGCCGGTGCCGGTGATGAATGTCCGGAAAATGCGCATGGCTGTGCGTGATCGGCAGATGCACGTGCGGATGCGTGTGCGGTTCGTTGCCGTCGTACGCAAAATCGTGCGCATGCTGGTGATGTTCGTCGTGCCGATGCCGATGCGTGTGCTCGAGTGGCTCGTGCGTGTGCGTGTGTTCATGCCGTTCGCGAACGTGCAGCCAGATCCCGAGTGCCATCAGCATGGCAGCGATCCAGAACGTCGCGGGCGGCAGCGCGGGCCAGATCAGCAGCGACAGCACGACGCCGAACAGCGGTGCGATCGAGAAATATGCGCCCGTACGCGCGCTGCCGAGATGACGCAGTGCGACGACGAACAGCACGAGGCTGATCCCGTAGCCGCCGAGCCCCGTCAGCATCGCGGCAGCCGTGACCGGGACAGCCGGCAGCGTCGCGCCGGTCGCCAGCGCGATGCCGATGTTCACGGGGCCGGCGATCAGCCCCTTCGCGCACGCGATGACCATCGCATCGTTTGCGGCCACCTTGCGGGTCAGGTTGTTGTCGACCGCCCAGCACAGGCATGCGCCGACGATCAGCAGCGCGCCGACCGGCACGCCTGCGTGGCCCGGCGTCCACGACAGCAGCGTGCCGCCGGCGACGATCGCGACCATCCCGAGGAACACCTGCGAATCCACGTTCTCGCGAAACACGACCCATGCGATGACGGCCGTCAGTACGCCCTCGAGATTGAGCAGCAACGCACTCGTCGCCGCTGGCGTGCTCGACAGCCCGAGCATCAGCAACGCCGGGCCGGCCACCCCGCCCGCCGCAATCGCGCCGGCCAGCCAAGGCAGGTCTGCTCGCTGCAGCGGCGCGGCGCCTGCGGTCGTCGCATGCCGGTTGTGCAGGCGACGAAGCAGGATCCCGATACCGAGCCCGACGCCGCTGCCGAGATAGAACAGGCCGGCGACCATGAACGGCGACATCGCGCCGATCAGCGCCTTGGCGAGCGGTGTCGCGGCACCGAACAGCGCGGCAGCGGTAAGCGCGACGAGAATCGCGGAATGTCTCGAGTGCATGATCCGGTTCGAATTGACGTTGAAAGACGCTGGCCGTCGCAGCGGGTTGCGTCGCGGTGGGCTTTTCGACCCTTTCGCAATGCAAGCTGCATGGCAGCCGGCGAGCGTGCGTGCGACCTGACGACGTCGACGAGATTATCGCGCGTCATCATGTCACGATGACCGAGTGCGATCGTCCACGCGCCAGTCGATGGTTTCGGCATGCCTCTATTTTAGGAAAACGAAATAATCGAATGAAGCGTCGCCGTATGCGCGGCATGCGTACCGTTCATGCGCAAACGACATAGTCGAAACAACGCGCGTGCAGCATCGATCGGCGAACTTTCTTCGTCCGGTCGCGTGGTCTGTTCGAGGTGGGATAGATAAGCGCCCGGCACGTCGAGCACCGGTGGGAGCATTCCCGACCTGCCTCGGTCGAGGCAGGTCAGACTGTCGGGTCATTCACCGCAGGCGATGTGCCTGCGGGACAGCGCCGTGCGGTATGCAGCGGCGCGGTGCGGGTTACGCGTTTCCGGCCGTTTGCTGCTCGACCTGCGGCGCTGCGTCGGCTTGTGCTTCCACGTTAGCCGGTTGCGGCTCGGCGGCGGCCTCGGCCTGCGGCTCCGCCTTCGGCTGCTGCGGCGCGCCCTTGGCCGATTGCCCCGCGCCCTTGTTGCCGGGGCGACGAGCCTTCAGGCGGCGCGCCCGAGCTGCATCGTCATGCGTGACACGCCCTGCTTCGTTACCCTGCAGATCGACCCGCACGGCGTCTTCGACGAGGCACGACCAGTAACGGTTGCCACGGCACCACGTCGACATCGCTTCACGCAGTTCGGCTTCGTTGAGCCCGACGGCCTGTGCTTCACGTGCGAGGTCGTCCCAGATACCGACCTTGAGCGGCACTTTGGGGGCCGGATTCTTCGGGAACGCACGTGGAAACTTACGCTGCAGTTTACCGATCGCAACGATGACCGGATCGACCGGCGCCGACGGCTTCGCCGGAGCCGGCTTCGCGCGGTGCGCTGCTTTGCCGCCGGCCGCAGCCGGCTTGGCGCCACGCTGCGGCTGGTCGCCGGACTTCGGCTTCGCGCCGGTGTCCGCCGGCGCTGCCGGCCGCTTCGCGTTGCGCTCCTGCTTGGCCTTCGCTGCGAGCTGCGCCCGCAATTCGGCAAGTTGTTCAAAACCCATAAATTCAATCCACCAGGAATATAAGGTGTGGTTCGTGCGGCCATGCCGCGCGGCGCACAAGCTTCGCCGCCATGCGTGCGACCCGTCTGCCGCCGATGCGGAACACTACGGGGCCGCATCGCGCACGCCACTCTGTTTTCAGGCACCCGGCCACGATGCCGGACAAGGCAGGAGTGGAAGTATACCGGTACGCGCGGCGGCCGGTTGACTCACTGGTCTGCGTTGGCCCGATTCGGGGTACCGGAAATGCGTCCATGCGGTCGTGTTGCGCATTATATGGATACGTTTCCGGAAGTCACGCCGTTCACGCTCGTCGGCGGAAATCGGGGCCATTTCCGTGCTGTGATTACCCCGGCAACACCGATCGACGCCCGGCACGTGGTATTCCGCCTTGGGACGTCGAACGCGATCCCGCCGCATCGGCGCGTCTCGGCCCCAGCTGCGATTCTGCGTCCCGGGCAGCGGCGTCGGCTGCGTGCGAATCAACGATCACGGCAATCGATCGGCGCAAGTGCCGTGCCCATTCGCCAGCATCGGTGCCCGCACACGACTCGTTGCGTCCGCACCCATCCCGTGGCGCACGATACGGCAGAAAAGTGCGTAGTATGGCCGAATCGATGTCGTCGGCAGCGTACCCCAGCCGGTTTCGCCGAGCCCCACCGGCGACCCGCCGACATCCGGCTTGCCTGTAAAAGAACGAACCGGTTGTACGAAACGGAGCAGAGACATGGTTCCCCCACACGCCATCCCGCACGACGGCATCACGCGCGAGGAGATTCACCATCGGCAAATCGACATGCGCGGCTATCGGCGCAGCGACGGCCGGTTCGAAGTAACGGCCTGCCTCGCGGACCGCAAAACCTTTGATTTCACGCCGCCGGGCGGCACGCGGACGGTCGCTGCGCTGTCGCCGATCCACGACCTCGGCGTGACGCTGGTCTTCGACGCCGACATGGTCGTCCGCGCCGTGTCCACGTTCCTCCGGTCGCATCCGTACGCGCAGTGCCCGGGCGGCGGCGACTCGCTGCAGGCGCTCGTCGGATTGAGCATCGGCGCGGGCTGGAACAGCGAGATTCGCAAGCGCCTGCCGTCCTGCGATACGTGCACGCACCTGAAGGAGTTGCTCGGTCCGATCGCCACCACGGCCTATCAGACGATGGTCGGCATGCGGAAGTCGTCGCTCGAGGCGCGCGACAGCGACGGGAAACCGCTCAAGATCGATAGTTGCCATGCCTACGGCGCATCGCGCGATCTCGTGAAACGTCTTTGGCCCGAATATCACCGGCCTTCCGAGGCGGCAAAGGGCAGCTAAGGGCCGGGCATTCGGCCAGCCCCGTGCACCACACGATCGTTGCCGCTCGAGGACGCTCGCGTCGTGCGTCGACCGGCCATCGTAGTCGCCGCGCCGGCGATCAAAAGACGCCCAGTGAGAGTCCCGCTGCAAGCCCGGCGCCCAATTCGGCGCAGCGCGCGAGATCGTCGCCGTCGATCGTCTTCGCCGCGAGGATGCGTTCCGGCGTCTGCGCGTGCGTACAGACGATCAGGCCCGGCGCCACATTCTTCAAGCGCCATCCGGTCGCGATCCGGTCGATCTGGCGCAGCGCGTTTTGCCCGTCGCTTCCCGCGCAGATCATCACCGCATACGGGCGGCCGTTCACGCGATCGAGCGCCGCGTAGTAGCAGCGGTCGAAGAAATCCTTCATCAGCCCGGACATTGCCGCGAGATTCTCCGGCGTGGCGAACAGATAGGCGTCGGCGGCCAGTACGTCGTCCGCGCTCGTCGCATCGGCGCGCTGCAGCCTCACGTCGACGCCGGTTTGCTCGCGCGCAGCAACGGCGGCCGCTTCGGCCATCTGTTGCGTGCCTCCGGTCATCGTGTGATAGACGATCAACAGCGTCTTCATTCGTCGTTGCTCACGTTCGGTTCAGGTGCGCTGACGGCATCGCCGATTTCCGCTGAATGGCCAGAGATCCGATGAGGCAATCCCGCGTTCGCTGCCAAGGATCTGCCGGTTGCCGCTTCGTCGGTGCGACGCACGCATCAATCATGCGCGTTGCGCCAGGTTCGATTCGCGCAAGTTCGACCGGATACACACACGGTCAGTCCGTTACGCCGCGCGATGCGTCGGTATGTTCCGGCTGCGCGTAGTACGCGAGAAACATGTCGGCGGCGGATTCAGCGACTTTTTGCTGCGCCGGCTCCGCGAGCGGCGGCTGGCCCATCGTTATCTGCGGCCAGAACGCGAATGCCTTCACGACACCGTGCAGCTGATGCGCGGCAAACACCGGATCGGTGACGGACAGGCGTCCGGCCGCCGCGGCCGTCCGCACCCAGACCGTCATGTCTTCCTCGCGTTCGCCGAGGCGCTCGACCATGTCACGCGCACGTTCCGGCGAATGGATGGCCGCACCGATCGCGACGCGTGCGAGCGACAGAAATGCCTCGTCGCTGAGCAGACGCATTTTGCGATCCAGCAATGCGAGCAATTGCTCGCGCAGCGGCACATCGGCACGGTAGGTTGGCGAACTGCCCGTCCGGGTCGCGTCCCACAATTTTTGCAGGATGGCGGCGAACAACGTTTCCTTCCCCGGGAAGTGGTTATAGACCGTGCGCTTCGACACGTCCGCACGCGCGGCGATGCGGTCCATGCTGGTCGCGTCGTAACCCGACGCGAGAAATTCCTCGATGGCCGCATCGACGATGGCCGCGCGCTTTCGATCGGTCAGGCGCTGAGGGGGAGTGCTGGTATCCATCCAGAAATTTTACACCGGGTAGTTTACTTATCCCAGAAATAAACTACACTGTTTAGTGTACTTTATCTTCCGGACGAACCGACATGGCATCGCCTCTCGTTTTGATTCATCGCATTCTGGGTTTTGCGGCCGCCCGGCGCGGCCGCGCGCTGTCCGGCGGCTCGCCGCAGCACGATGGCGAGCGCTTCAGCAATGTCGCCCCTCGCCCGGTCGAGGGATTGGGCAAAGCGCTCGGGATCGCCTGGAACATGTTGTTCAACAAGCCGCGCAATACCGTGCCCGCCGGGCTGCTACCCGTCGATTCGTTGACGCGCGCCGCGCTCGACGCGGCGCCCGATCGCAGCCTGTACCGTCTTGGCCATTCGACGCTGCTGCTCAAGCTGCGCGGCGAATTCTGGCTGACCGATCCCGTGTTTGCCGAGCGCGCGTCTCCGTTTCGGCGCGTCGGCCCGAAGCGTTTCCATGCGCCGCCGATCGCGCTTGAAGATCTCCCGCCGCTGCGCGGCGTGATCTTGTCGCACGATCACTACGATCATCTCGACCGCGACACGGTGCTCGCGCTTGCGGCCACCACCGGTGTGTTCGTGACGACGCTGGGGGTCGGCGACCGCCTGATCGAATGGGGCATCGACGCGAAGAAAGTCCGCCAGCTCGACTGGTGGCAAAGCGTCGACGTGGCCGGCCTGACGTTGACCGCGACACCTGCCCAGCACTTTTCCGGGCGCAGCCTGTTCGACGGCAACAGTACGTTGTGGGCGTCCTGGGTCATCGTCGACGACGACTTGCGCGTGTTCTTCAGCGGTGACACCGGCTACTTCGACGGCTTCCGGACGATCGGCGAGCGCCTCGGGCCGTTCGATGTCACGCTGATCGAAACAGGCGCATACGACGCGCAATGGCCGTATGTGCACATGCAGCCGGAAGAGACCGTACAGGCGCACATCGATTTGCGCGGACGCTGGCTGGTCCCGATTCACAACGGCACGTTCGATCTCGCGATGCATCGCTGGCAGGAACCGTTCGAGCGTGTCACGGCACTGGCGATCGTGCGAGGCGTCGATCTGTCGACGCCCAGGATGGGGGAGCGCCTCGCACTCGACGAACCGCATCGCGGCGAGCGGTGGTGGCGCACGGTCGACGAGCGCGTGACGTCCGTTGCCACGAAATCGCGCCGCTGGACGCTTTGCGCGTCGCAGGCCACGAAGTAAAAACCGCCGATCGTTGTACATTTTTCCCCGGAGCGCGGCGCGGCAAGGCCGCGGCTCCGGCAGGCGCGTTGCCGGCGTACCCGCACGTCGACGGGCTGTCTGTAGATCCGATTACCTGATTAGAGAAGTCATGCATCCGGCGCCCGTCCGATACGCTCCCGGCCACCCCGTCGACAACGCCACCATCGCCGCATTCAACCCAGTTGCCCCCCGATCGACGAGCCATAGCCGGGAGAGCGACCTGCGGCAGATGCTCGCAGAGCGTGTCGCGAGATGGACGGAATACTTCGATCACCTCACCACGCCATTCCGAACCTGAGCTTCCATCGACGGGAGACGACAACGCAACCGATGGACTGCATGGTCGAGCCGAGCTTCGGTCTCGTCGTCCAGGGCACGAAGCGGCTCATTCAGAGCGGCGATCTGTATCTCTGCGACGCCAACCGCTTTCTGATCACGTCCCTCGACTTGCCGGGTTCGACACAGGTCATCGAAGCCAGCCGCGAAAGGCCATTTCTCGGAATCGGGCTCAAGCTTGATTTTCTCGTCATGGCTGAATTGATGGCGCAGGTCGCAGCGGATCACGAGGAAGCCCCGGCAGGCCGCGGCCTCGTCGTCGGCGATATGAACGAACCGCTCTACGACGCGGTGAATCGCTTGCTGGCGTTGCTGGATAATCCGAACGCCATCGCAGTTCTCGCACTGTACGTCGAGCGGGAAATCTATTACCGGTTGTTGACCAGCGACCAGGGTGCCCGCCTGCGTCAGATTGCGCCCGCCGCAGTCAGGGCAACCGCGTGTCGCGCGCGATCCAGTGGTTGCGGACCCATTACGACGAGTCGCTTCGGATCGACGATCTGGCGGCGCAGGTATCCGCGGAATGCTTGGGTCGCCCCTTCACGCGTGAAGGGGCGACCTACTTGAGCCAGACGAGCTCAGCGAGATACGCGCTTGTTGCTATCTCCCGGTTGATTGCTCGGCAGCCCACCGCGAATTCAAATTAAGTATCGAACGGTGCGTGGGCACCTCGCGGCGTCGGACCTGTATCCGAGATCGCATGAGTTCATCGGCTAGAGGCAAGTCATCTCATATCGAGCTCATGAATTGATGAGGACTATGCCGTCTCCGCAACCAAGTCGTCTTAGCACCCTCCGGACGCTCGTCCACAAACGCTGCAGTGCTGGGAGTCTCGCGCCACGCTGCGAACCATCGATTTGCGGGGTGAGAGAGTGCGTTGTCACGTGACAACTCGCAGATAAATCCGCGTAGGCGCCTAAGAAAGCGCTCGATGCCTTGTCCAGATGCATCCGATTCGCCTCAGTTCGATTTATCTCGGCATCAATTCGACCGAAGACGTTTTAAATACAACATTTTACGTATCATTAACTACATATTGACCCACATTCACGCCGGCTCTGGCTCGAACAATGCGAAATGACCATACGCCCCTATTTACGAGGCTGATCTTGCCGATTTGGCGTGAAACAACATGAAGAATATAGCGCAACCCATTGCCAGATAAGGATTTCCGCGATCACCGAATTTCTCGGAAATGTTTCACGATCCGGTCCGTTTGAGTTGTTAGGTGGCCATCAACACTGCGGTTCGCCGCAAATCGGAGCCTCGTTTGCATAGCTGCCGAGCAGAAGCTCTCGACTGTACTGGTTATGTAACTCATGGGTACGCGCGGCAGCCCGCACCCTCCCCTTCCGGACAACGCACGCGCAATAGTGGTCTGACCGCCTCAGAAAATAGGGCCATATCAATGGCGTCAATTGCACTCACTCGTGGGCGCGACCTAGCAAGCTGACCAGCGCCCTCTTCTGGTACGCGATTGCAGATAGTCAGCGATGTAGCTCGTGCCTGCAGACCAACTCGTGACTAAGGCTTTTCGACATAGGCGACCCCGACACGCGGCGCAACCCGCCGCTTCGACACGCAACCTCCCCGATACAACACTTCAGTTGTCACGTGACAACGCCCCAGCCAGTTCACCCTGGAAACTGCAAGTCTCGACGAGATCGCGATGCGAATCTCTTCTTTGGCGATCCATGCGCTCATGCTCTATGAAGTCCAATCACAACTCGTCCTGGGGAGCAATTCGGCACCGACGCGACCTGCCGCACCGCACCGCACCGCACCGCACCGCACCGCACCGCACCGCACCGCACCGCACCGCACCGCACCGATTGCCACGTGACAACTTATCGAGCCAGAAGCGGCCATGCCAAAACCAAAAGCCAGATCTCGAGCGTCGAATGATCACGCCATAGGTTTAAGTGCAACCGAAGGAGAGATTTCCTGGCAACGGACTACGTCGAGAAGGAGCAAACCCCCGTTATTTGTCACGTGACAACCTAGTTTCCTTGCGACGCCCATCAACTGACTAGCGGAAACCGTAGTGATTTTTACCGCGAACACCGCGACGTCAAGCGCCCGGCCTTCATCTCCATTGCCAACGCAGCCATCGATATTGAGATCCATCGATTTTTCTCGATCTACGTGCGTACCTTTCGATCTCGGTCGTCAATTTTATTTTTATTCGACCATCAATCACGACTGACTCATTAGCCATTCGGCCCACTTGTCACGTGACAAACACATCGCCCCTTAAGGCATACATCGCATCGAAGGCTTTTCTGGACATTCTGGCAATAACTGCATATATTACGCAAAACTCCGTGGAGGAATTTAATGGCTTTCAAGATCGCCGTCAGTAATCAAAAAGGTGGGACTGGAAAGACAACCATCTCCGTCAATATCGCCGCTGCATTCGAAGCCGGCGGCAACAAGGTCGCGCTGATCGATGCCGACCCTCAAGGCACGTCCGTCCGGTGGGTGACGAGTGGCGAGAACACGCTGCCGATGACGGTTCTCTCTCTGGCCCCTGCCGGTCGCGGCATCGGCGGCGAGATCAAGAAACAGGACGCGAACTTCGACGTGATCGTGGTCGACTGTCCTGGCAACCTCGAAGACCCGCGAATCGCCTCCGTACTCGAAGTCGCCGACTTTTGCCTCGTGCCGCTGTCACCATCGCCAGCCGATCTCTACAGCACGGTTGCCATGATCCGCATGATCGAGTCGATGCGGTCCGTCCGTAACCCGAATCTTTCTTCCGCATTAATGCTGAATAGTGTTAATGGAAAAACTAAAATGCGTGAAGAAATTTTAAAAATTCTAAGAGCTGAAGAAATAGGGGAGCATCTGCTCGACAGCCAGATCGCGCAGCGCGAGGTCTACCGTCAGACGTTTGCACTCGGCACCACGATCCATCACCACAATCGCTATCTGAAGGGCCTGAAAGAAGCCCGTGCGGAAATCGAAAAGCTGGTCACGGAAATGGCCCAATACATCGCGTCGACGCGCGCTACCGGAGCCGCCCATGGCTAAGGACACATCAAAAGACAAGAAGCCGACCGGCAACCTGCATCTCGCAGCTGGCCTGTTGCGCGGACTCGCGCAGGAGAATGCGGCACTCGAAACGCGGCTGCCCGAACCGGCGGCTGCACCGAACGTCGGCGGCGAAACAGCGCCCGCCGGCGCGCCGGCCGCAGCCACACCGGCCAGCGCACCTGATCTTGGCGCGCCTCAGAAGGTATTGGTCAAGGATTGCATTCCGAACCCGTTCAACCCGCGCGTGTTCTACTCGGAGTCGAGCCTGCACGAGCTCGCCCTGACGCTGAAACGGGAAGGGCAGATCGAGCCGATCAAGGTTACGCGGCTCCCGGAGTTTCCCGGCAAGCTCGTGGTGATCGACGGGCAACGCCGGCTCCGCGCGACGAGCATCAACGGCGATGAAACCATCAACGCCACGTTCCGCACGGATCACACGCCTGAGCAGCTCTACACGATCGCGTATCGCGCGAACCACGACCACGAACGCCAGACGATCTTCGACGATGCGGTCGCGTGGAAGCGTCTCCTCGACGAGAAAGTCTTTTCCGACCAGAACACGCTGGCGGAAAAGATCGGCAAGGACAAGGCATCGATCAGCAAGACGCTGTCGCTCAACGCACTCCCGAACACACTCCTGGAACGGATGGCGAGCGCGAACGACGTGGTCGGCCTGCAGGCGGCGTACTTCCTGAAGCTGATCTTCGAACGCCTGGGCGAGCCGACTGCCGACCGGCTGTTGACGGCCGTGATCGACCGGAAAAAGTCGGTTCGTGATCTGGAGAATTTCCTGCGCGCACAAAGCGACGGCAGCAAGAAAGCGGGACGTACGCGTTACAGCGTTCGCCATGACTTCGCGCTCGAATCGCGAGCGATCGGCCAGTTGAAAACCTATCCGGACGGACGTCTGGATCTGCAGCTCAAGGGCGTCGACGCATCGCATCAGGAAGCGCTCGCCGACAAGCTCAAGACCGTCATCGATGCGTACGTTGCCGAACTGGCAACGGCCACGCAACAGTAACGCGCGAAAAGCAGAAGGCCCCGCATCCGCGTTGCACCGCGAAGCCGGACGACGACGTCCGGCGCGCGACATACATCCGTCTGCGAGGCCTGGTTCAGTTGCCGGCGAGACTGCTTTTCAGCAGGAATTCCAGCAAGTCGTCCGAGGTCGGTTCGCCCCACGTATCCAGCGCGAGCCATCGGAAGAAGCTGGTCTGCGCGAGCTTGCTCGCCTTCTTCTTCGGCGACAGCGTCAGGTCCTTCGAGCCTGCCACCGTCTCGTTGTAACGCTCGATCAGCTTGGTCTGGTCGTCGATCTCCAGCTCGCGGAAATACGCGCCGGCTTCCTCGACCTTCGCCGCCAGATATTTGTCGCGAATCTGTTCCTGCTTGCTCTGCGCGGATTCCTTCGCCGGAGCCGCCGCTTCCGTTCCCTGCCCATCGGACAGCGTGTAGCCGTGCGTCAGCGCCTTGCGGAAATACGCGGCCACATTGTCGACCGGGGCCGCATTCTTCTTCGTAGTCCGATTGAGCGTATAGGCAATTGCCGCCTTGATGCGCTGCACGCCATATTGCGTGATCAGCCGGCGCGCTTCCGAGCGCGGGATGCCGAACTTGGCGACCTCTTCGACCAGCGCTTCGTTCTTGACGTCGCCATCCTCCACCGTATCGGTGCTCTGCTTGCGCGTCACCTTGAACTGAACCGCCTCCACGCTCCGGCCGGACTTGTGTTCGATCAACTCGAGCGTGTGATCCGAAACTTCGTTCACCTCCTGAATGCACGGCACCAGGACCTTGCTCTTGAACAGCTTGTATTCCTTGTACGACTGCGACGCCTTGTCCTGGCCGAGAATGAGGTCACGAAATTTCGGCAGCGGGATCTTCGCGGTGATGCCGATCCCCTCGTAGCGCACCGTGTTTTCCCATAACGCGAGCGAGTGCGACCGCCGGAACTCGCGGGCGATCCGCATATCGATCAGTGCGTAGATCTCGGGGTTGAGCAACTCGCTGCGAATCTGGTCGGAGAAGCTGTACTTCAGCACCGATTGCTCGAGCTCCGCGCCGGCAAGCAGGCCCGACGCCTTCCAGACGGTCGACCGATCCGCAGCCAGATAGTCCCAGTTGACGACGGTACTGATCAGCGAGTTGACCGTGTCCTTCACGTACTTCGTATTGTTGCTGTTCAACCCGCTCTCGTGCGAAAGCGACGCAAGCGAGATCGAGAAGCTCGTCCGGCCTGGCTCGAACGCCTCCTGTCGAAGCGCGTTCTTGATCAGCGAACTGAACATCTTGCGCTGCTGCAGACCGATCTTTCCGGACTTGGGCGCGATATGAATCGCCTGGACCGCCTTGCGCAGCAAGTCGGGAGGCTCGGGTGTCTGAAACAGTGAAACCTGTTTGTCTGAGCCTTTGCTTGCGGGCTTGCGCGGCATCGTAATGTCCGGATAAGGTGACCTTGTTGAGAGCGGACTTTATACCTTTTCGCGCCGCGGAGCAACGTCCTTGTTCCCGCTTTACTTGCACTATCTCCGCTAACCCGCAGATATAAAAGGAAAATTTACAATCATGAGATCACTGCGGAACCCCATATCCAGCTACCTTTCGACAAAAATGCTTCCCACAAGCCGCTACCTTTCATGTCGGGACGTGGAAACCCGGCACGAGATTTGCCCTTGGCAAGGTAACCATCCATGGGGAGCAAATGCAGAGAATCGGGATCGTTGGGCAAATTCGTGGTGCCCTGCAGCACAGACCGACTTTCTTCCCATAACCTGCTACCTTCGCCGATTCCCACAGGAGGGTACCTTACGACAGGTTCCGGCCGCGTTGGCTGCGCTGATTTCAGCCCGGAAGGCAACCATCGCTCCCATAAACGGCAACCCATTGTTTTCCCCATAAAAGGTTACCTTTTGGTCCCATCGATCCTGTCTATGGGAGACCACCACAGGAAATCCTGGAGAAAGGCAATCGAGCTGCCTCAAACGTCACCCATAACTGGCTACCTTTGAGGTGCCCCATAACCGGCTACCCAAGAAAAATCACTGTGCGACCCGGCGTTCACTGATCCCCAAAGACGCCCCATAAAAGGCTACCCACCGGCATCCCCATAGACGACTACCCAACGCGTTTCCGGGCCGATTTCCCATAACCGGGTACGCTTGCCCCATATCCACAACCCCGATTCCCCACAACGCGGTACCCGAATCCCCAAATCCACAGACCTTAACTCCCAAGCCCTTACACCTGTGCTCCCATAAATGGGTACCGAACACCCCTCAAACCCTTGTCAGATAAGGCTGTGAGCCGTCTAAAAGTAATTAAAGAAGTAAACGTGGTTTACAAAAGATGTAAACACACGTGCGCTTCCACAGAAAGACGAACCCCATAAACCGCTACCAATGGGAGCCGTCTATGGTGTCCCTGGCATCTCAAACCTTCGATTCACACCTGGAAACAATGACTTGGCGCCCTGTTCTACACAGTCTTCAGGCCCGACAAGGCTCCCGCAAGAGGTGAGTACACACTCACATGAGCCTGAAACGTAGAAACCTATGGGAGAAAAACGGCAAGAAAGCCCCGTTACCGGGCACAGGTTCCCATTTATGGGATCAAAAAAGCGGCTCCGTGACCTCCAGGGCGCCCGTTGTCGACCCGCAAAGCAGATCTACGATCCGAAAACACGAATCTCTCTGGTTTCGTTCACAGCAGTTTGAAATCATCCGGGACGATAGCCGAAGGGTTTTTTGCACTCATGCTTCGCTGTCCATGGACAAGTTTTTCCGTTCGTGCGCGCGCGTCTCTCGTCAAATTTAGCCTGTGGACTGTGTGCCGAGGAAATAGGTGTCGTTCGCTTGGCCGCCTCGGGAGTCTTCCAACTTTCTACCTTTGGCGCCATCAACCCAATTTCGATGCTGTGCGCCACGCTCACAGGGAGAGGCTCTCGAACGGCTTCCCGCAGATGAACGGGGTGGGTCGCGCTGTCGGCACGCACCGCCGGCTCCTGGGTCGATCTACGGCACGTCGCGAACCAACGTGAAGATGCGGGCGACCACGCAGCTCACCACAATCGAATTCGAGCAACGATCCCGAACATGCTCACCTTTCGACCGTTTCGAATCCTGTAAAAGCTCACCAACCAGAGGAGGCCCCAGGGAATCGGCATGCTGTGCAGGCACGGACACCCGCCCGGATGCCGGACAGCCCAAGCCGCGGACTGAAAAGCCTGTGACTCGCACACGTTGCGCGATGCGTTCCTGAGGAGAATCGGACGACTCACAAGCGTGGCCGCGACATCGCAACCCAGCGTGCCACGGGCGCCAGACGAGCGCGGCGACATCGGTGCGGCACCGTCGGCGCAGCCGTGAAGTGAATCCAGCCGATGTCTTCACCGCACGCAATGTGTTCACACCATTCGTCATACGGACCACAGGACCACGCGGTGACGCGTTGTACCGGCTCAGGTAACGCTCGGCATCACAGGGCGGCGATTGGTTGCCGGATCGGATGCTGCGCGCCGTGGTGATGCAATCGTGCATGCGTTGATCGCTGCAAAACCGAATCGTGGTCGTTTATGGGAGGAACCGCCGCTTGAGCCGTGTCGACTGGCCACGCGGCACACAGTTCGACTGCTGATGCCGCGATCGCGAATGGTCTGATCACAGTCACATCAGGCATGGGCACGCCGACAACACCACTTGTGAAACAGTCCCGGGTAACTCACTTCGCACTGTGCCGCGCGTACGTCGCCGATCCTCCGCGCTGAATCGCGGGTACACCGACTGCTTCCTGTCGCCGCCGCAGCGCGGTCGGCACACACATCGATACGAGCGACACAGTTCGTCCTGTCCGTGACCGTCGACCGGCATCCACGTTTTCTCCCATACGTGTATCCCCAATTCCATTCCCACGTTGGCGCCACATTTTTCGCTGCGCGGTTATGATGCACAGGTCCCGAACGCGGCATGACAACCGATCGGGGCTGGGGCGGTATCTCGATGGTCTTTCAATCCGTGATAAACCAGAAAAGAGAGTTCAGCGATGCAAATCCAGATCAGAAAACTCACGCTGGCTGCTACCGCAGCCGCGTTCCTGTTCGGCTCGGCAGTTCCTGCGTTTGCGCAGACCGACGCCAGCGCACCCGCGGCACAGGACGCGAAAGCGGCGAAGAGCCAGGCACGCAAGGCGGCCCGGGCCCAACGCAAGGCAGAGCACAAGGCAGCGCGTGCGAAGAACAACGCCGAGCTGAAGAAACTCGAAGACGCCGGTTACAAGCCCGCGGCCAATGATCCGAACTATCCGCAAAACCTGCAGAACGCGGAGAAGAAAGCCGCCGGCGCTAGCCAGTAAGCGCCGTTCGGCGGCAAGCCACGGTTCGATCCGCGGCTTGCCGCGTGCGTCGCGGCTCCGCGGCGCACATCGAATACAGCATTCCCGGCATCGAGAAGGCAAACGCGATCCAGGCGCTTGCGTTATTTGTTTCGCATTCCTGTCTGTCGTGGCGCGTGCGAACCGCACATCACGCAGTCAGTTCCGCACGCCCGGCGCGGCCGTATTTCCCGCCACCTTCAACCAATCCTTGAATGCTCGCACCGCTTCGTCGTTCGCGCGTGCCGAGGCCACGTACGTGAAATAGCGCCACGGAGGCAGTGCCGGTTCGCTGAACGGCTGCACCAGCCGACCTTCTGCGATGTCGTCCGCGACGAGCGCGATCGGTCCCATCGCGACGCCGAGCCCGTCGAGCGCGCCTTGCAGCGTCAGGTAGAAATGCTCGAGCGTGAGCGAGTGGCGTGGCACGAGATTCGGCTGTCCGGCTGCCGCGAGCCATTCAGGCCACATGCCGGGATAGGTGGCAGCGTGCAGCAGCGTGAAGCCGGCCAGATCGGCAGGCGTATGCAACGGCCGGCCCTCCAGCAGCTTCGGCGCACACACCGGCAGCCGGACTTCGGACAGGAATTCCTCGGCAACGTAACCGTCGATGGCCTGCGGGCCGCCGCGAACGATCAGATCGACCTTGTCGCGCAGTTTGTCGATCGGCTCGTTCGACGTCGACAGCCGCACCTCGATGGCCGGATGCGCGACCTGGAACGACGACAGCTTCGGCACCAGCCAGCGCAACGAAAACGTCGCGGGTGCGCTAACGCGCAACACGCGCTGCTGCGCGTGGCCGAAATGCTGTGCGGTGGCGAGCGCGATTCGGTCGAACGACGCGCCGACCTCGGCGAGATACGCGCGGCCCGAGTCGGTCAGCTCGACCCGCCGGTTATGGCGTTCGAACAGCGGCCGCCCGAGCCAGGCTTCCAGCTGTTGCACGTGCCGGCTGATCGCGCCGTGGGTCACGCATAGTTCGTCCGCGGCCAGCGTGAAGCTGCCGAGGCGCGCGGCGGCTTCGAACGCACGCAGCGAATTCAGCGGGGGGAGTCGTCGGGCCATTGCATCGTTCGTGTGATATTTACTCACACGATGGTTCAGGTTTAATCGTTTGATCGGGTGCTCAAGCTTCGCCAATATGGCACACAAACGGCCGGCTCGGCCGAACGATTGTCTGAATTTCTCACATGGAGTGCGGAGCATGCCGAACGTGGTGGTCGTGGGCGCCCAATGGGGCGACGAAGGTAAGGGGCGCGTCGTGGACTGGCTGGCGGCAAAGGCCGATCTCGTTGCACGCTGCAACGGCGGCCACAACGCGGGTCATACGCTGGTCGTGGGCGGCAAGACGTACAAGCTTGCGCTGCTGCCAAGCGGTGTCGTGCGCGGCAAGCGCGGCGTGATCGGCAACGGCGTCGCGCTCGATCCGGAAGCGCTGCTCGCGGAAATCGGGCGGATGGCCGAGCTTGGGCTGTCGGTGACGCCGGACAACCTGTCGATCGCCGAGAACGCGACGCTGGTGCTGCCGATCCACCGCGCGATCGACCAGGCTCAGGAGCGTCTGCGCCGTGAGCCGATCGGCACCACGCTGCGCGGGATCGGACCGGCCTACGAGGACAAGGTCGGGCGTCGCGGGCTGCGCGTCGGCGATCTCGCGGAACCGGGCCAGCTCGCCGCCAAACTGGATGTGCTCGTCGACCATCACAACGCGTGGTTCCGCGGCCTGGGGCTCGACGAGTATTCCCGCGATGCGATGCTGGCGACGCTGGTCGACCTTGCGCCGCGGATCCTGCCGTTCGTGCGCCCCGTCTGGGCCGATCTCAACGACGCGACCGACCGCGGCGAGCGCATCCTGTTCGAAGGGTCTCAAGCCGTGATGCTGGATATCGACTGGGGCACGTACCCGTTCGTGACGTCGTCCGGCACCGTTGCCTCGGCGGCGGCGGCCGGGACAGGGCTCGGTGCGTCGAAGCTCGGCCACGTGCTGGGCGTCGCGAAGGCGTATGCGACGCGGGTCGGCGGCGGCCCGTTCCTCACCGAGCTGTCCGACGCGACCGGCGAAACACTGCGTGCGCGGGGGAAGGAGTTCGGCGTGAATACCGGCCGGCCGCGCCGCTGCGGATGGCTCGATGCCGCGCAATTGCGTCAGGCCGTCAGGATCTCCGGCATCGATTCGCTGGCGCTCACCAAGCTCGACGTGCTCGACGGTTTCGAGTCGATCGAGCTGTGCGTCGGCTACGAACTCGATGGCGTGCGAGTCGATCATCTGCCCACGAGCCTCGATGCACAGTCGCGCGCCAAGCCGGTGTACGAGCGGTTCGACGGCTGGCGCGGCACCGTGAAGGGGGTACGTGAACGTGCGGCGCTGCCGCGCGCCGCGCAGGATTTCATTGCGCGCGTCGAAGCGGTCGCCGGCGCACCGGTATCGATGATCACGACCGGCGCGGAACGCGACGACACGATCGTGTTGCGCAATCCGTTCGATGCGGTCGCCGGGGCCTGATACGTCGCACATGCCGTGAATCGCTCGGCGGCATCGGGGGTGCCGGGTAGTTTTTTGCCGATCCGATGCCGGTCGTGTGCCGGTGCGACGGGCGCGTATGCGTGCGGTCCATACCCCGTGCGCACGGCGACTCGGTGACACGATTCGGCGTCCGGATCACGCCGCATACGGCGAACTGGACACGTCTGCACGGCTGCTGTACTGTTCCGCACAATTCGCGCCAGACCGGCCTGCGCCGGCGCTGCCGGCACCATGGCCGCGCGGTGGCGCGACGTGATCTCAATCCCGGGGACAGGTCGATGGACACGTTACAGATGATGCGCATTTTCGTCCGGGTGGCGGAAGAGGGCAGCTTCACGAGCGCAGCCCAGCGCCTGGACATCACGACGGCTTACGCATCGCGGTCGGTCGCGCAGCTCGAAACGCACCTGCGCACGCGCCTGCTCAACCGCAGCACGCGCCGCATCGCGCTGACCGACGCCGGGCAGCGCTATCTCGACCGCTGCCAGCGCATCCTCGGTTATATCGACGAAGCGGAAGCCGAGGCGGCCGACGCACAGGCGAAGCCGTCGGGACGGCTGCACGTTCACGCGACGACGAGTTTTGGCCAGTCCTACGTGGTGCCCGCAGTCGTGCGCTACCGTGAGCGCTATCCGTCGGTTGCGGTCGAACTGACGTTGTCGCAGCATGTGCCAGACATCATCGACGAAGGCTACGACGTATCGCTGCAGTTGAGCACGACCGAGTTGCCCGATTCCGGGCTCGTGTCGCAGCGGCTCGGCGACGTGGGCAGCGTGCTGTGCGCGTCACCCGCATACCTGAAGGCGCGCGGCACGCCGCACACGGTGAGCGACCTCGACGGGCATGCGTGCCTGCAGATCGTCACGCCGCTCTTTCCGCGCGACCGTTGGCATCTCGATGGCCCCAACGGACGAGAAACGTTCGAACTGCCATTGCCGGATTTCCAGGTGAACATCGCCGATGCACTCGGCGCCGCGCTGCGTGCCGGACTCGGCATCGGTTCGCTGCCGATGTCGGCCGCGCTGCCCGGGCTCGCGAGCGGCGCGCTGGTGCGCGTGCTGCCCGACTACCGGTTGCAGAAGCTGACGGTCTATACGCTGTACGCATCGCGTCAGTATCTCGACGCGAAGATCCGCACGTTCGTCGATTTCCTGCGCGAATGCGTGCCGGAGTTGCTGGCTGCCGACGAAGCTGCGTTGGCCGCTTCCTGCAAGTCCTGAAGTCGAACCTTTGGCATGTGAGCCCAAGGCAGCGTATCAAACGATAAAATAATGGGTAGTCCTCTGTTTTGCGTGGATATCGGCTGCATGCCCACCACCGACCCGGGCAATGACGCCCGGATGACCGGCGTGCCCTTATGAGAGCGCTTGCTTTCGTTCTCGGACATCGTTGGTTCGGTGTGTGGCGCCAACCCCCTAGAATCGGTTCGACCGGCTTCATCGCATGCGTGCGCGAAGCTGCATCCTCTTCATCGAACCCGATACGACATGGCAGACCAACACTCCACCACCCGCCGCCGGCTCCTGCATGCCGGCCTGGCGATCGCGGCGGGTGCCGCCGCGCATCCGGGCTTCGCGCTGGCGAGCACCGCCGGCGCGCGTACGTTGCGCATCGGCTATCGGAAAGGACCGCTCAGCCTGTTGAAGGCACGCGGTACGCTGCAGAGCAAGCTTGCGACTCTCGGCGTGACCGTCACGTGGACCGAGTTTCCGTCGGGGCCGCCGCAGCTCGAGGCACTGAACGCGGGATCGATCGACTTCGGCGACGTCGGTGAGGCACCGCCGATCTTCGCGCTCGCGGCCATCATTTTCGCTGCCAGCAGCATGCCCTTGTGCGCGAGCGGTGTCTTGCCTTGCGCAATCCACTGCCATGAGTGCGGCGGCGTGCCGAACGCGATCCGGATAACGCCGCGAGCTGTCGTCGGAAATGGCCACTCGTCTTGGACTTCAAAAACGAGAGTCGTCGCCGCTGCCGCATTGCAGCGGATGACGCCCGCCAAATTCGCCCGTCATGCAAGGGAATCCGCCTCGCCTGATCATTCAACCAGGCCGTAAATCTCCAGTTCCAAGCGCGACTCATTCCGGTTCGGGGTCGGTTCCACCGACCCCACTGGGTGCATTTGAACTCCATTACAATCAACCAGGCTGCGCCAACCGAAATGCACGTAGGGCGGGGTTTCGAATCATTTCCTCCGAGGATTCTATCGAGGGGCAGTCGGAAAATTGCGCACCGACGTGAATCAAATCACCCGCTTCTCGCGACGAAAAACCAACGCGGAGCCCGCGGCACCCATGGCTCGATGCCAGATCACACCTATGAGCACACCAGACAACCGCGAGCCGCATCGTCGCCACCTCGTCGCCCTGGCGATCGACGACAACAGGCAAGCCTGGTACGAGATGGTCATCCCGTTCATCGTGTCGCTGCGCGCGACCGACTACCGGGGCCGTATCGGCGTCATCGGCTACGGCCTGTCCGCGGACAAACAGCAACGGCTGCTGGACAACGGTATCGAGGTCTACACCGGGGTCGGGGCGGGCGCGTTGCCCTACGACCGCTACATCTCGGCGGCCGCCGTCTTCGACACGAGCCCCGAGCTGCGCACGCTCGCACTCTACGATGCCGACATCTGGTTTCCCGGGCCGCACTTCGACATCTTCGATGTCGTCCCCGACGACGATCACCTGCATGTCGCGCCTGACGCACACTTCTGCGAATTCGTGACGAGCCCGATCGTCGGCGAGCGGACGGAGGCGTTGAAGCGCCAATGCATTCAGGACGTACTCGACCGGCTGAAGCATCCGCTGCAGGCGGGGCTCGTCGTGGGCGGCCGCGTGGCCTGGGCGCGGTTCGCGCAGCACGTTCACGAACAGGCGGGAAAGATCGGCCAGGACTTTGCCGCGATCTACGGGCTCGATACGACGTTCCTGCATTTGTGGGCCGGGCTCGGTCACGTTCGGCTCGTGGGTTGCGAGCAGAACTTCGTCACGAAGTGGGGGCTTCACGAGCGTCACGATCTCGATACGGGGCAGGTCGTGCTCGAGCATCGCGGCGCGCGCATTCGCGGCCTGCACATGACGGGAGACATCCGTTACCTGAACCGCTGGCGCTATCTGAGCCGCGATGCGCAGCGCGCGATGGAACTCGGGCAGGTGTTTGCGCTGGCGCTCGAAGCCGACGCCCGCGAACAACCGGCCGCACTCGATGCGCCGCACGTCGAGCGTTTCGCCGCGATCGGGCTGGCGCTCGTCGCCGCGCACGAGGACGTGCTGCCGAACCTGCCGCGTCTCGCCGCAGGCGTCTCGTTCCGGAATCCGCAAGGCTGCTCACTCAATGCGTGGGCGCCCCACCGGGTCGAGTTCGCGGTGACGTGCGAGCGGGCGGAAATCGACGTCAGCCTGTCGCATCTGACCGGACAGCCGTCGGCCATGTGCGCCTGGATCGAACACAACGGCGAAGTGCAGCCGCTGGCACTGCCTCACAGTTTCAAGTTCGACGTGAAGCAGAACGATCGGGTGGCGCTGAGTGCGCGCTCGCTGCCCGGGCAGGCGTGTCATGCCGCATGGGATATCGTGATGCGGGAGGCGGACGCATGATGTCGCAACGAAGGGCATGGCACATCCGGTGACGGGGCGGCTGGGATGACGCGATGAAGATGCCAAACCCGCCCTGTCGTACGAGTTCCGGATCGACAGCATGCCGTGCCCGATAAACTTTGAGTCTACTCGTCGGGTGGAGACCAGATGGCGTTTGTGTCCACGTGGGAGGCCGCGGGTGGAAACGCAACGATTCCGCTTTCGGACTGCGTCTCGTTGAACTCGCATCCGTCTCTCTATGATGCGGACAGTTTCATGATTCACTACATGGGCTGTCCCGATCGCTTCCGGCCAGTCATGATGCGATCGGATGCGTCGGATATCGACCGTCGTAATCGTGGTTGAGGTGCGCGACGCTCTGCCTGCCCACGCTTCCCGAGGTTCTGGCACCGCGGGAGTGGCGGGCTCGTTGCACACCGGTATCCGACGCGCTTGAATGGCGCGCCGGTTCGCGTGCGTCAGACGGCGAAAATCCGGCGCTGGTAGTCGAGGATCAGTTGATCGACGTCGTGGCTGGAGCGTCGCGGCTGGCTTTTCGGCTCGAGCCAGAGCCATCGCATCATCCGGTAACGCGCCTCGACGCACATCAGCCACGCGTCCCAGTCCGACCAGTGGCGAAGCAACGGGATGTTGCGAATGTCGCGCAACCCGTCGCGAATCTCGTACACGTGGAAATGCTCGCCGGCGCGCTGGCACAACGCATCGAACGCCCGTGCGGCTTGCTCCGGGTCGGAAAGCAGGAAATCGTGAATTTCGATGATGACGTGGCTGCCAGAGAGCTGTTCCAGCAGCGCATCGTCGAACAGCTCGAACTCCGCGCCCTCGATATCGCACAGGATGACCCGCTCGGCCGGCGTGCCGCCGTGCTCCGCCAGGGTCGCCGGCAGGTTGCGATCGGCCTGGCCGTAGACGGCGACCCGGTCCGCCAGCCCCATTTCCGCTGCCCGATGCTGGATGGCCTGGCGGCGCTGTTCGTCCATCTCGAAACACAGGCTGCGCGCGAAGACGTTGTTTCTGACCAGGCCGATGCCGAAAATCCCGTCGGCCGCGCCCAGGTCGACCAGCACCTTTTCGGGAGATCCGAGTGCCTCGAGAATCGCGCAAATGGCGATCTCGTAGGTGCCGAGCAGGTAGCCGCCCACCGCAACCTCCGCCCATTGACTGACACCGACGGGATACCCGCGAAGGATGCCGTATTGGACAACCGAGCCAGTCTGCTCACGCAGCAACTGCGACAGATAGTGCAGGCGAAGATTCGCGGCTTGAATCGAGCTTTGGTTGAAGTACTGTGCGTGGTCCATTTTTCTCGTTCTCTCGGGATGAGAAGGCGCGTCGGAAAATGCGGCGATGGGGCGCTTGGGCGAATGCGCGGCGTATTGATTAGGATCACATCATAGCGTGCTTGTGAGGTGGGAGTATGAATATGGCAAGCGCAATTTTCATCGTGGCCGCCCGTTCAGCGGTCTTGTAGTCGAGCGTCTGCAAGGGTGCATTGCGATACCGGAAGAGTGCGCTTCGTGTGTCTCCAGAGAGATCGATCGCGGCCTGGATGACCCGGGGCACGTCTCGACGATACTTTTGCGTGCTTTCAGCACCCGCCACGCGGCTCGCGGCTTTGCGATTGACATGAGCCGGTCGTGCAGGCGTTTGCATGTCGGTATCCGGCGCAGCCGTGAAGCGTTGCTCGGAGAGGGCGGGCATCACGATGCTGCCGGCCGCTGCGGCACCTGCGTCGGCAACGGCGACGACCGGGTAAGCAAGACCAAGGGCAGGGGCAAGCCATGACCCCTGGTCGCGGAAGTTGCCCGACGCGAAAACGAAAACGCCACGGATGAAAATCCGTGGCGTTTCTTTTTCCGCAGTCTACGTAGCCGCTCGCGTCGGAAGCGGCGTTACGTTACCCCTGCTTTTCCCAAAGCGTGCGGCCGAAGAACGTCAGCGTGCGATCCCAAGCCATTTGCGACCACACCGGATCGAACTGCGTGCCGGCGATGCGGCCGGGGCCGACAGCCGTTTCGTTCGCGAATGCGTGATGCGCGAGATAGCGATGGAATTCGACATTGACCTTCGCATCGGTCAGCTTCTTCTCGAGCGCATCGACCTGGTCGATCGCAAAGAACGCATCCTGCGTGCCCCAGTGGCCCATCAGCGGCACCTTGAGCTTCGCCGGATCGAGGTAGTCGAGCGGCGGGAGGCCGTACCACGTGACGCCCGCGTCCGCATCGGCGAACTGCAGCGACAGCAGCGTGAGTGCGCCGCCCATGCAGTAACCCGTCACCGCGACACGCGAGGCAAGCGTCTTCAGATGCGTCACGGCGCCCGGAATGTCCTGCGAAGCCGCATCGCCGAAATCGAGCCCGGTCATCAGGTGGTGTGCTTCCTCTTCCTCGACCGTCGATTTGCCGCGATACAGGTCGGGCACGAGCGCGAAGTAGCCGCAGCGCGCGAGGCGATCCGCGACGCCGCGGATCTGGTCGTTCAGCCCCCACCATTCCTGGATGACGACGACCGCGGGCGCGCCTTCGGTCTTCGCCGGCGTGGCGAGATAGCCCTGCAGTTCCTGGCCGTCCGGGCGTCGAAACGTGATCATGGAACCGGATGTTTGAGACATGAAACCGCTCCTTTTCGAAAAATGCGATGAGTGCGGCATCGGGGCCGGCCTGCGGGCGCGGCGACGATCGGGCAAGCCGGGCGTCGTGGTTCCGCTCGCGTTCGTTTCGGCCGGCACCGACCACGCGGCCATTCTATGCGCAAACACCGGCTGCCGTCGTGAACGGAGCCGCGCGGCACGCGACTCGCAAGATCGCATCGATCGAGGCGCGCAATCCGTTCCGGGCGAGGACGACCGGAAAACAAACACCCCGCCCCGACGAACGGGAGCGGGGTGTTTCGTTTGCTGCGCGCGTATCGGAATACGCAGTCGCGTGTCCGGCTTACTGGCCGAAATACACGGAGTCGCGGCCATCCTGCTTGACTGCGATCGCGCGGCCGGCGCGTACGCCAGCGGAGGCTTGCGCGCCGTAGCCGGTTTCATCGGCGTTCGTCACGCGGGCCTGGGCGGTCTGCAGCGCGCGCGGGTAATACTGATCGGAGACTTCGGGCTTGTAGCCGGCCTGTTCGAGCTGGACGAGTTCCGCGCGCACCTGGGCACGCGTCAGTTGGCCCGACGGATTCGATTGTGCAAATGCGCCGTACGAGGCGGACAGGGCGGTTGCGGCGACGACAGCGTAGATGAACGACTTCATGATGACCTCCGGTTTCATTGATTTCGCGCTTCGCTTGTTGCGTTCAGCGGTTGATTGCATCGTAGCGATCGCGTTACCGGTCGGAAATACGCGTTCCAGCGAATAATTATTGCAACTGGGTAAACGATCCGGGGCGGCGCGCATTTCATCCGATGATTGCGACGCCGTCCGGCGCTTGACAGGGACTGCGGACGGAGCCATGAGTGGGGCGATGCCGTCGATCGGTCGGGGCCAAAAAGACGATCGGTTAAATCGCATTCCAAAGTATTTGAGCGAGGCTGCTTATATCGTTCGTGCCGCATTTGTGGCACACGGCCGCGTCACTCGACCAGGACTGCCTGCCGTTTCCGATATTCGGCGGGGGTGATGCCGACGTGCCGGGTGAACGACCGCCTGAGCGTATCGACATTCGCGAACCCGCATTTCGCGGCGACCTGTTTCGGCGTGTCGTGACCGTTCTCGAGCAAGTGGCGGGCGGCCGAAATGCGGGTCGCCTCGACCCATGCGGCCGGCGTCATGCCGACTTCCGCGCGGAACAGGCGTGCGAAGTGGCGCGGGCTCATGCCTGCATGCTTCGCCATCTCCGTCACTGAATGCTCGAGTTCCGGATTCGCCGCGATCCAGCGCTGGACCTCCTGCAGTACCGAACGTCCGGCAGGGCGCGCCTCGCCCTTGCGGCTGAACTGGAGTTGTCCGCCCGGGCGCTTGAAGAACATGACCAGTTGAGCGGCGACGCGCCGCGCGATCTCGCGGCCGAGATCTTCCTCGACCAGCGCGAGCGCGAGATCGAGCCCGGCCGTGACGCCGGCGCCGGTGCGCAGCTTGCCGTCGCGCACGTACAGCGCGTCCGCGTCGACGGCGAGCGATGGATAGGCTTCGGCAAGCGCATCGGCCGCCGCCCAGTGCGTGGTCAGGTGACGGCCTTTCAGCAGGCCGGTGGCCGCGAGGATGAACGCACCGGTGCAGATCGAGCCGTAGCGCTTGCTCTGTACGGCCGCCGCTCGCAGCCACGCGAGGACGTCGGTGCGCAGTGCTATCCGGCCGGCGCTCGGCGCGCCGGCGACCAGCAGCGTGTCGATGCGCTCAGGAATGTCGGGAACGATCCAGTCGGGCAGTAACTGCGCACCGGACGAACTGCGGATCGGACCGGACTCGCTGGCGATGATCCGCAACGTATAGAACGGCTTCCCGCATTCGGCGTTCGCTTGCGCGAAGACGTCGAGCGGTGCGGAGACATCGAGCAGTTGAACGCCCGGAACGGCGAAAATTCCTACAACCTTCGGCATGATCGATTGCGTGGTGTGTCGAACGTGACGGGTAGCAGTATAGAGGCGCCGGTGGCGCACGATGCTTGCAGACGGGCCTGTTTCCGGGGTTCTTCCTGCTGCACGGGCGCCGTGTCCGTCCGTCGCGCAAAATGTCAGGATTTGACGTAACACGTCTATTGGAGACAGCTATCGGACGCCGGAGAATCGAGGGTGTTTTCAATGGAGGTCGATCATGACTGAGAACGTTGCAGGCATCACCATTCCCGATAGCCAATTGACGCGCGAGATCACCGAGCTCGTTCGCGATACCGCGTCTCCGTTGCTGTTCCATCATTCCAGCCGCGTGTTCTATTTCGCGGCGCTTGCGGGCCAGCGGCGCGGGCTGACATACGATCCCGAGCTGCTCTACTGCGGCTGCATGTTCCACGACATGGGGCTCACGCACAAACACAGCAGCGCGTGCGAGCGTTTCGAGGTGGACGGCGCCAACGCCGCACGCGATTTCCTGAAGGGCAAGGGCATTTCGCAGCAGGATATCGACGTCGTGTGGACCTCGATCGCGCTGCATACCACGCCGGGCATCCCGCAGCACATGCATCCGGTGATCGCGCTCGTTACCGCAGGCGTCGAGATGGATGTGCTGGGCCTGACGTATCCGGAATACAGCGATGTGGAGCGCGAGGCCGTCGTTCGTGCGCATCCGCGTACGCCGCACTTCAAGGAAGACATCATTCAGGCGTTCTACGACGGGATCAAGCACAAGCCTGATACGACGTTCGGCAACGTGAAGGCCGATGTGCTCGCAGACAAGGATCCGCATTTCCACGCAGGCAATTTCTGCAGCGTGATCCGGTCGTCCGCATGGGCCGGCTGATCGCTCGCGGCATGGCGCACGATCCCGGATATTGAGCGGAGGTCGTGCGCGAAAAGTGAATCGTGGCTCCTGGATGACTAAGTCGTGCGACTGTATATACGGCAATCGCACGATCGAACCCGGGCACACGTGAACGCCGCATCGTACGGCGACAACGCCATCATTCGGACAGCTGGCCCGGGCGGAAAGGTACCCGTATATGGGAGCGCGATTCGACGCTGCCGAATTTTCAACCGAGACGAGCGTTCCAATGGCTTCCACACTTCATGACTTACCCGACAGCGCCTGTGTCGGTGTGTGCTCGACCTTGTTCGACGATGTCTGCCAGGGATGCGGTCGAACGGCCGACGAGGTCTCGCACTGGGTGTTCATGAACGATGACGAGAAACGCGCGATATGGGAACGTATCCGTCACGAGTGCACGGCGATGCGATTCCGTCGCGACGGACGGTGAATCGTCGGGAGCGGCGTTCCTGATGGCGGGGGCGCGCTTGAAGAACATCTACTTGTCTTGATCGAACCGATCGACCTTGTCCGGAAGGATGAGCCGGCGAATTCGGCGAAAGCGAAATCACTTAAAAAGTTGTTACGTGACAACCGTACGACGTTTATCGAGACTTTATATACTGAATAATTGCACCCTATCCCCCTGGCGAATCTTCGATTCGCGGCCACAGAAACTTGCCTCCAGGTGGATGGAGCATGTCGTCCTCGCCTTCAAAGGCACCCCTACGAGCACCACAGGCGCCCCCACCATCCGCATCCGCAGGTTGTCGGCAAAACGCCTATAATGATTGGGCAAATTGCCGGGAGAGGTCATGAGCACCATTGCTTTCCATCCTTCGGGCGTCGCGCATCCGCGTCAGGCCGAATTCACGATTCTCGAACAGCTGCTGGCGATCCGTGTCCGATCGGGGGCCGATCTTGCCGAGCTGGCGAGCGCCCGCATCGACGTCTCGGTGATCGACCGTCTGTCCGAGCGCGGGCTGAAATCCGACGAGCTGGCCTTCATCATTCCGCGTCGCACGCTGAGCCATCGTCGTCAGGCGCACGAACGCCTGTCGCAGGAGGAATCCGACAAGGCGATCCGTCTCGCGCGCATCGTCGCGCAGGCGACCGCCACGTTCGGCGACCAGGAGAAGGCGATGGCGTGGCTGCGCAACGGGCTTCAGCGCTTCGGTGGCCGCACGTCGCTCGACATGGCGAGCACCGAGCATGGCGCGCGGCTCGTCGAGGAAGCCCTCACACAGATCGACGAGGGGTACTTCGCTTGACGACGCTGTGGCGGATCAGCAATTTCGCCGACCTGAAAGGGATCGGCGGGTTGCGCGCCGGCGGGCGCTGGCATTTTGCCGGGCAGCCCGTCGTGTATCTCGCCGAGCATCCGGCGCTCGCACTGCTCGAGACGCTCGTTCATTTCGAAATCGCCACGGTCGCGCAATTGCCGAGCGGATACCAGCTGCTTCGCATCGAGGTGGCCGATTCGGTCGATATCGCCGAAATCGCGGAGGGCGACGCGCCAGAGGACTGGCGAACCAACGTCGACTGGACCCGCAGCGCCGGCACCGAGTGGCTGCATACGCAGCCGAGCGCACTGCTGCGCGTGCCGAGCGTCGTCGTGCCGCACGCGCACAACTTCCTGCTGAATCCACTCCATCCGGCTGCTTCCGAGGTCCGTATCGCCGAAGTCATGCATTCGCCGTACGACACGCGGATTCTGCGGCTGATCCAGTCGCCGCCGGGCGAATAGGGCGCCGAACGACGCGCAGCCCGCGCCGAGCACGGGCCGGGTCAGCGCTCGTGCGCGGCGCGGTCCGCGGCCGCATCGGGCGGCAGCGTCTGCCGGATGCGCGTGACCGTTCGCGTGCTGACGAGACCGAGCATCGCACTGACGTCGGCATGCGCGTGGCCCGCAAGCAACTGGCGGCGCGCATACGTATTGCGCAGCACGCGCGGGCTCATGTCCGTCGTGTGGAAACCGATCGCGGTCAGCGCGTCGCGCACCACGAGCAGCAGGAACATGTCGTTCATCGCGCCACCGCCGCGCGGCGCGGGAAACAGCAACGCGGAGGGCGGCGTGTCTGCCGAGCGCGCCCGCCATGCGGCGAGCGGCGCCAGCGCAAATTCGGCGAGCGTGATTCGACGCGCCGGCCGCGCCCGATCGCGCGGCACGGCGAGCGCGGGCGGTTGCGCGTCGAGATCGGGCGCGTCGCTGGTTGTCGCCCGTATCTCGGCCGACGTGATGCCGCTCGCAAGCAGCAGCGCGACGATCGCGCGATTCCTGCAGTCGGTGAGCGTGTCGTTTGCTTGCGGCTGCACGTGGCGCTGCAGCGCCACGTCGGCATCGGGTGGCAGATAGCACGGCTCGGGCTCGCCGTCCGGCCAGGCGAGATCGCGCGTCGTCCGGCCGGCCGGATGGATCGTGCGCACGCCGACTTCGACCAGATGCCGGCCCAGCCGGTCGATCAGCTTCGCGTAGCGCACGCGGGTCGACGTGCCGGGGGCGCAAGTGCGATCGAGTTCCGCCAGGAAGGCCGCGACGTGGTCGGGTCCGAACGTGGCCAGCGACACGCGTCGTGCGATCAGATAACGCAGGAACCGTTCAAACATCGCGACATGCTGCACGACCGATCGCGGCGCGAACGGCCGGCGATCGGCGCCGGTCGCGGTGGTTTCCTGCCACGCGCGGAAGGCGCCGACGGGGTCGTGAATCCAGCGATTCGTGTCCATGCACGATTTATAGCCGGACGCGGTCACGCCGGCAATCGTCCCGATGGCCTATTGGCCGCCCGGACCGATGCAAGCGACGTGTCAGTGCGCGGTAGGCGTGTCGTCGATGCCGTCGTTGTTCATCGTCAGGTAGACCAGCACGAGCAACAGCGTGATGAAGAAGCGGAACGCGTCCGGCACGCCGTTCCATTGCTTCGACATCCACATGCCGAACCACTCGCCGCCGACCGACATGAAGGCGACCTGCCACGTGAGGAAGCCGAGCGTCAGGCCGGCAATCGCATACGCCTTGGCCGCGCGGAATGCCGTATCGTCGGCGCTTCGTGCGCGCAGCAGGCGGGCACCGCCGATCCAGCACAGCACGGCCGTCAGCGTTTCCATCGAGATGATGCCGATATAGCCGGCATGATGAACCCACGTCGTGCCGATCGCGCGATACATGATCCCGTTGCCGGGGAACGTCGTGTCCATCAGGAACACGTGATGCACGAACGCGAAATTCGTCGCGTAGTCGGTGAGGTTGCCGAACGCGACGAGCGACGCGAAAAAGGCCATGGCAAGCACCATCGCCGACTTGGAAAGACGAACCATCATAATGGACTCCGAAATGAATGGGCAGGCGAAAGCGCGACCGCGCGGCGATCAGCCGGCGTTCGGGGCGATACCTGCGTGAGCGTGTCCGGCGGGGCCGGCGGTTTGCGTGCGAGGCACGGCGGCGCGGAGATCGGGACCGGAAGACCTGAAGCCGGGGCGGCGTCGAGGAGACGCACGCGCCGGCTGGATCGAGTGCCCGCGCCAGGAGGGAGCGGCGATTGTCGGTTGAACTACGGGAGTCGTCAAGCGGGAGCTGCGCGCGTGTCGCGCTGCCGCCCGTCGCCGTCAGGCGTCGCGCGAAGGCGCGGTTGCCGCTGCCGTTCCCGCCTGTCCGCTCAATCGCGCCAGCGCAGCGAACGCCAGTTGCGTTGCAATGGCCGCGAGCGTGCCGGCCGCCATGCCGTTGCCGAGCACTATCTGCACCGGTGAGCCGAAATGGCGATACAGGTTCGGCACCAGGATCGGCGCGAGGCCGACGACGAGCGCGGCCGCGAGCGTGTACTGGTTGGCGCGCGCGTGCAGGTCGACGCTGGCGAGCAGCCGGATGCCCATCACGCCGATCATCGCGAACACGACCAGCGCGGTGCCGCCGACCACGGCGGCCGGGATCGCATACGCGAGCCGCGCGAGCGGCGCGAACAGTGCGATGACGATCAGGATCGCGCCGGCGGTGGCCGTCACGTAGCGTGAGCGCACGCCGGTCGTCTGCACGACACCGATATTCTCGGCGCTGGTCACGATCAACGGCGTGCCGAACAGCGCGCCGGCCAGCGACGCCAGCGCATCGCCGCGTATCGTCTTCGGCACGTCGCGCGACAGCGAGATCGCCTTGCCGCACGTTTCACCGACGGCAACCGTCTGCGCGGTGGCCTCGACCATCGAGATCGCGGTGAAGATCAGCAGCGGCAGCGCGGCCAGCAGGTCGAAGCGCGGCATCCCGAAAGGCAGCCATACCGGATGGGTGAACAGCGGGCCGTGCCACACGTCGGCGAGCGCCGGCATCGCATCGAGCGCCCAGCCGAGCGTTGCGCCGGCCATCAGGCCGATCAGCACCGCGAGACGCCCGAGCGTGCCGCGAAACGCACCGGCCACGACGACTGTAGCGACGATCGTGGCCAGCGCGAGGCCGAGCGCGCGCGGCTGGGCAAAGTCGGCCGAACCGGGCTGGCCGACGACGATCGTCGCGTAGATCCGGATCAGGTTGACCGACACGAGCAGCAGCATCGCACCGACGACGATGCGCGGAAAGAGCCGCAGGCAGCGCGTGAAGACGGGCAACAGCACCCAGTAGAACGCGCTGGCGAGCAACGCCGAGCCGGCTGCCGTCGGCAGGCCCGATTGCGCGGCGATGCCGGCGAACAGCATCGTCGGTGCGCCGCCGGGCACCATCACGAACGGCATGCGTGCGCCGATCGGCCCGGCGCCGAGCGATTGAAGCAGCGTGCCGATCCCGCACGCGAAGAACGTCGCGCCGATCAACTGGACCGTCAGGTCCGCCGGCAGCGCGAGCACTTTTGCGATCAGGAACACGGCCGTGATCGGGGACGCGGCCATCGACAGCACGTGCTGCAGTCCGAACAGCGCGAGCTGCCAGGCGGGCAGCCGTGCGTCGACGGGCGGTGAGATCGGATCGTGCGACACGGCAGGCCCCCAGGATGCGAACGGCGACGAGCGCCGGAAACGGCGGTGAACGGAAGGTCAGGCCCGCAGCCAGGGCAGTTGCTCGGCGCTGTAGCGGAACGTCTGGAATACGCTGTTGAGCTGCCCGGGGCCGGTCTTGCGCGCGGCTTCGTCCGGGTATTCGGCGAACCACGGAATCACGTATTCCCAGACGACCTCGCCGGCGGGCGTCACTTCGAACAGCCGGCCCGTCGACGATTCGGTGATGTGCGTGTTGCCGTTCGGCAAGCGTTGCGCGTTGCCCATGAACGGCGTGTAGAACAGGTTCACGACATCATCCGCATACGACCACACGACGCGCTGCGTCGCCGGATCGATCTCGACGACGCGCGAGAACACGACGTGCGCGCCGTGGCGGAAATTGCCGTTGTCGAACGCGAGGATGTTGCCGTTCGGAAGCGGCACCGGCGCATGCTGGTGGGAAACGATGTCGGGCCCGATCCGCAGGTCGACGCGGCCGGTCGAGCGATTCACGCCGATGATGCCCGACGTCGTGCGCAGGCTCATCAGCACGCGGCCGTTCGCATCGACCGCGAGGCCGTTGACGAGCGGCCAGTGATAGCGCCCGAAACCGGCCGCGATCGGGAAATCCTCGGGCCGCAGATGGTCGCGCGCATGCCATTCCCAGACGATCTGCCCGGCCCGGTTCACTTCGCGGATTACGTCCGCATACATCACTTCGTCGTCGCCGTGCGGCGTGCCGCCCGGCACGCGCCGCGCGAATGCGGCGTCGACCGGCTCGCACGCGGCGTAGAGCAGGTTGCCGTTCGGCAGCCACTGCGCATCGTGGTGGTGCGCGGGATCCTCGTAACGCCATACGGTTTCGCCTTGCGGCGTGACTTCGTAGAAGTCGCCGCCATGCCACATCGACCACGGTGCATAGCGCGATTCGGATTGCGGATGGTTGCCGTTGTAGCCGAGGTTGCCGTTCGGAAGGATCACCGCATGGCGGCCGGGGCGCACGGGCATCTTCCACTGATGCACGACTTCGCCGTCGATGCCGACGAGATAGACGTTGCCGTCGGCTGTCTGCGGCGCGATGAGCGTATAGCCGCCCGCGGACAGGGCGGGATCGTGGGCGATGAGGCCGACGCCTCGGCGGCGCTGGGTAATCTGGTCGACGGTCGTCACTGCAGTCTCCATTCGAATCGGATGCGGGGATGCAGCGGAATCTAGACGATCCGGACGGTCAGTAAAATCGGATTATTCTTGACGGCCTGTTCGGAAAAATCTAACGGATCTTTTATGCGTTCGATATCGCAGACATTCCGCTGTTTCGACGAGGTCGCGAGGCGCGGCTCGATTCGCAAGGCGGCTGACGCGCTGCACCTGACCGCTGCGGCGGTGCACCAGCAGATCCGCAATCTCGAGGACCAGGTCGGCGTGCCGCTGTTCGACCGGCTGCCGCGCGGCATGCAGTTGACGCTCGCCGGCGAGATCGTGATCGCGGCCGTGCGGCGCGGCCAGCGCGACTTCGACAACGCGCTCACGCAGGTCGAGGACCTGCGTGCGCTGCGTCGCGGGCACGTGAACCTGGCGGTACCCGCGTCGACCGCGGAAAGGCTCGTGCCCGACGCGATCCTCGCCGCGATGCAGCGCTATCCGGGCGTCACGTACAGCGTGCGTTCTGGAAACGGCGAGAGCATCGTGCGCTGGGTCGAGACAGGCGAGGCCGACATTGGCTATGCGTTGCGCCGGCGCGCGGCGGCGGGCGTCGTCGAGGTGCGCGCATTCGCTCAGCCGCTGGGTGTCGTCACGGCGCCCGGCCATCCGCTCGCGGCGTCCGGCGGCAAGGTGCGGCTGCGCGACTGTTTCGCGCATCCGCTGATCCTGATGACGCCCGACACGGAGCTGCGCGCGATGTTCGACCAGATCGATGCGCGGCAGCCGCGCAACGTGCGGCCGCTGATCGAGACGGGCTCGGTGCCGATGGTGCGGCGCCTCGCGGCCGAAGGCGCGGGTGTCGGCTTCCTGATCGCCGAGAACGTCGCGGACGACGTGGCCGCCGGCCGGCTCGCGTGGACGCCGCTTGCCGATGCGGGGGCACGCTCGTTCAGCTGCATCTATCAGCGGGCCGACATGAGCGCGACCGTCGCGATGACGATGTTTCTCGAGTTCTTCTCCGAGGCGATCGAAGCGATGGAGCGCGGCTTCGCGCGCGACGGCGGGGCAGCCGTCAAGCGCCGTCGGGCAGCAAAGTAACGCCATTGGCCGCGCGGGCGCATCGCACTGCGATGCAGTGCAACACGCGAACCCGCGTGCGTAATCGGTGACGTTGCGCACACAACATCCGGCCGCGCTACGCCAATCCCTTATTGCGGAAAATTTTTTGTTCATGGGACTATCGAACGCGTTGCCGGCGCACCGAGGGGGTCGCAGGCAGCGTGATGTCCATCGCAACGACCTACGAGAACATCGGCAGACAATGAACAGAACAGCGATTTTTCCGTATGCGTCCGCGTTGCTCGCGGCCGCCCTGTTGACGGCGTGCGGCGGCGACGTCGAGAACGACGCAGGCCGCACGCCGACACCTTCCACCGATGCGAGCTGCCTCGCGGTCGACAACAGCGGCGCGACGGTCGTGGTGGGCTCGAACCAGCCGGGCGACCCGTCATTGCCGGAGGCATCGTCGGGCTATCGCACCGGGTTGAAGCCGGTCTATGCGAAGACCTACCTGGTGGCCACGTCGAACGCGTACGCGAGCGCGGCCGGCTGCGCGGTGCTGAAGAAGGGCGGCACGGCCGCCGACGCGGCAGTCGCCGTGCAGGCCGTGCTCGGCCTGACCGTGCCCGAGGCGACAGGCCTCGGATCCGGCGGCGTGCTGCTCTACTACGATGCGCGCGGCAAGACGCTGCAGGCGTACGACGGCCGGGAAACCGCGCCGGCGGCCGCGACGGAGAACTATCTGCGCTACGTCGATGACGCGACCGACCACTCCGCACCGCTGCCGAACGCACGGGCGAGCGGCCGCTCGATCGGCACGATCGGCGTGCCGAGGCTGATCGAGGCGCTGCAGCAGGATCACGGCCGCCTGCCGTGGCAGAACCTGTTCGGCGATGCGATCACGCTCGCGACCAACGGCTTCCCGATCGGTGGCCGGCTCGCCGACGCGATCGCGGCGAATGCCGCGAACCTGAAGCGCGACCCCGAGGCCGCCGCGTATTTCCTGAACGCGGATGGGTCGCCGAAGACGCTCGGCACCGTGCTGAAAAATCCGGCCTATGCGCGCACGCTGACGCAGATGGCGCAGTCGGGTGCGAACGCGCTGTACACGGGGCAGATCGCGCAGGACATCGTTGCGAAGATCGCGACGACGAAGGGCGCGGACGGGTCGACGCTCACGCCGGGCAAGACGACCGTCGCCGATCTGGCCGCGTACCAGGCGAAGCGCCGCGATCCGGTGTGCACGACCTATCGCAGCTACTGGGTGTGCGGGATGCCGCCGCCGTCGTCGGGCGGCATCGCGGTCGCGTCGGCGCTCGGCATTCTCGAGAATTACGACCTGAAGTCGCTGAAGCCGACGGCGATCGATCTCGAAGGCGGCAAGCCGACCGTCGCGGGCGTGCACCTCATCACCGAGGCGGAACGGCTTGCGTATGCCGACCGCGACAAGTACGTGGCCGATACCGATTTCGTGCCGCTGCCGGGCGGCACGTGGAACACGCTGCTGAACAAGCCGTACCTGAAATCGCGCGCGGCGCTGATCGATCCGGCCAAGAGCATGGGCACCGCCCAACCCGGCAATCTGGGTGCAGTGCCGCTTGGTGTCGACACGACGCTGATCGAGCACGGTACGAACCAGTTCACGATCGTCGACGGTGACGGCAACGTACTGAGCGCGACGACGACGGTCGAGTCGAGCATGGGTTCGTTCCACATGACCAACGGCTTCCTGCTGAACAACCAGCTGACCGATTTTTCCGCGAACCCGGTCGATAGCGCGGGCAATCCGGTGGCCAACCGCCTGCAGCCGGGCAAGCGGCCGCGCAGCTCAATGGCGCCGACGATCGTGTTCGGGCAGGCCGCGGACGGTACGCGCGGCGATTTCGTGATGGCCACCGGTTCGCCAGGTGGCGGCACGATACCGCAATATGTGGTCAAGACGCTCGTCGGCGCGCTCGACTGGGGGCTCGACGCGCAGCAGTCGGCGGGGCTCGTCGACTTCGGCGCGAGCAACAGCCCGACGACCACGGTCGGCGGCGAGCACCCGAACGTCAACCCGGCGAACAACGGGGCGAACGATCCGCTGATCACGGGGCTGCTCGCGCTCGGGCACAAGGTATCGACGTCCGCGCAGGCGAGCGGCGTCAATACCGTGATGCGTGTAACGGTCGGCCAGTCGCCCGCGTTGCAGGGCGGCACCGATCCGCGGCGTGAAGGCGTTGTGCTCGGCGATACGTTCCGGCCGTAACCGGGCAGGACGCGCGGCCCCGAACTGCCTGCATGCATCAACGGGCGGTCGGGGCCGCGCATCGTGAAGGCGTCGCAATGACGAACGCGCATCTGCTTGAAATGGACGCCATCCTGTCGGTGCCGGGCTTTTTCGATTTCCTCGGCGACCTGGATGGCGATCGCGCGCGGGACAGTCGCGATGCCGAGCCGTTCGACGCGCAGTGGATGGCGTCGTTCGATGAAGTCGACGGCGATCCAGGCACGGCGGTCGACCGGCCGGCCGTGAGCGCGCCGAGGGAAAAGGCGTTCAAGCTCGCGTTTGGCGCAGCGGGGAACGCCGGTGTGGCGGCATGCGTATTCCACGATATCGAACTTATCGCGAGGAGCTGGTTGTCGGGCCGCACCGACGGCTGGGCGATTCACGTTCTTTGGAATGCTTATCGAAGCGGCCGGTTTCCCTGCCCGTTTTCCTGATCCGCCGCGATCCGCCGCGATCGGCCGCGTCGCCGTCGTGTCATGCTCCGCGCGGCACGTCTCCAGCGTCACCCCGTCCACCGCTCAATCCCGCCGCAAGCCGCCGATTGTCAAACTATGTGAGGCAATCGTCAGCATTTGCAACTGAAGTAACAGTCCCCGCAAATCAGTCGTTTTGCGCGTCCGCGCCGCTACATTAGCTCCACCTGCCGCACGTCGCGGCAAGGCATGCGACAAGCCGCACGAAGGCGGCCCGCAGCAACAAAGTCTTTGGGGAGAATGACCATGAACAAGATTCGTACGATTCTGGTGGGTGCTGCACTGACGGCGATGGCGACTTCGGCTGCGTTCGCACAGACGGCCCAGACCGGCGCCCAGGGTTCCGCAGGCGTCGGCGCGCAGGTTCAGACGCCGCTGCTCGGTGGCGGCGTGGGCGTACAGGCCGGTGCCGGCGCGAATGCGGCAGGCTCGCGTTCGGGCGCGGGCAACGCCGTCGGCGGCGCGCTGAACGGCGTCGGCAAGACGGTCGGCGGCGTGGGCTCGGCAGCCGGCGACGCGGTTGGCGGTGCGATGCATGCGGTCGGTTCGGCAGCGGGCACCGCGAAGGATGCCGCCGCATCGGCCGTCCACTCGACGAAATCGCACGTGAAGCACGTCGCCGGCACGGCAAAGAGCCATGCGCAAGGCGCGATGTCGACGGCAGGTGACGTCGCAGGCGGCGCGAAGGCGAAGGCCGGCGAGGCGCTCGAAGGCGCGACGAACTCGGTGCAGGGTGGCGCATCGGTCGGCGTGAAGGGTTCGGCGTCGGCGCAAGGCGGCGCGCTGTAAGCGTCACGCTTCCCGACAGAGCCCGGCCCGCTTCGATGCGGGCCGGGTTTTTTATTGGCGCGCGCGGCGCGCCGTTCAACCCGTCCTCGATGCCGGGGTGCGTCGGCGTTCGCCACCCGTCCGGCGACGCGACGGGCCTGATGCCCGCCCGCACGAACCGGCAGCGGGCGGCGTGCGCGCCCCCTGCCCATCGTCCTTCCGCCATGCTTAAATAGCGAGGCTCCCGGTTGCCGGGCTGCCGCGATCGCGGCGCCGGCCGACACGGGCAAGCATGTCCGATCGACATCGAGGCGACAGACGACACCAAAACGCCGTTCCGGCCAGCCCGGCGCGGCCCGATAACATTCCGAGGCACCACGTCATGACCATCCTGCTCCGTCTTCTCGCGCTTGCCTGCGCGCTCTGGCTGGCCGCCTGCGCAGCGCCGCCCCCGCCGTCCGGCAGCACCAGCGCGTCGGCCGCCGCACCGGACGCCAGCGAACGCCGCGGGCTCGGCACTGCATGGGGCGAGTCGGTGCGATCCGAAACCCGCCAGGTCGATTTCGAACGCGCGGATCCGGCGAAGCCGACGGATCTTGCGTCGGTCTACTACAACGACGCGTTGCCCGGACATCCTCCCGCGTCCCTGGTTCGCCGGTTGCCGACCCGCGTCGCGCTCGCCAACGGCGACATCGCGCTGTCGTTCACGGACGAGAAGGGCGCGCCGCTGCGTCTGGCGCGCAGCGACGGCCGCTGGCACATGGCGGGCGTCGAAGGTTCGCGCTACATGATCGTGCTGCGCAACCAGGGGCGCCGTACGTTCGAGATCGTGTCGAGCGTCGACGGGCTCGACGTGCTGTCGGGGCGGCCCGGCAGCTATACGAACGGCGGTTACGTGCTGTATCCGGGCCGCACGCTGACGATCGAGGGTTTCCGCAAGAGCCGCGACGAAGTCGCCGCGTTCCGCTTCGCGGCGGTGCCCGACAGCTATGTCGCGAATTCGAAGTATGGCGATGCCGCGAACGTCGGCGTGATCGGTGTCGCGGTGTTCGCGCAGAAGGAGAACGAAGAGGAAGCGCTGCGCCGCAACGCGAATCCGTTCCCCGGCAATGACAATGGCTATGCACCGCCGCCGGTGCCGCGCGGCGAGTGACGGCACCTCGTGGATCAGCCGCGTGCGTCGTGAGTCAAGCAGCCGCCCGACAGGATATTACGGCGCGGGTGAAGAAGGGGCGCTGTACGTGCTGGAGCTGCACGGCGCCCATGCCGTGCCGCGTTTCTCGCTCGACACCGACGGTGGCGCGCAATCGCCCTACCTGGCGATCGCGTGGCGCGACGACCCGGTCGGCATCGACATCCAGTGGGAATTTCTTTCTCACGGCGGTGCAACGCATCGCGTCTATCGTTTCGTGAACGGCACGTTTGTCGAGACCGAGATTCCGCGGTAACGCGGCCGGGCTGCGGCACAATGGCCGTTCGAATTCGCATCGCGTGCGCCCCCACCATCCGGATCGACGGAGAGCCTCATGTCGTTACCCGCTTTCAGGTACCATCCCGACCCGCTGGCAACGGGCAGCGTGATCCGCTCGGACGCGCGCTGCGTGTGTTGCGGCGATGCACGTGGTGACGTGTACGCGGGCCCCGTGTATGCGGTCGACGAGTACGAGCGAAGCATCTGCCCGTGGTGCATCGCCGACGGTTCGGCACACGCGCGGCTCGATGCAGTCTTTACCGACACTTATGGCATCGGCGGCGGCGAATGGGATGAGGTGCCTGACGCGGTCGTCGACGAAATCGCCTGCGGCACGCCGGGCTTTCAGGGCTGGCAGCAGGAACGGTGGTGGACGCATTGCGGCGATGGCGCGCAGTTCATTGGCCGGGCAGGTGCAGGCGAACTGACCGCGTTCGGCCCGCAGGCCGTTGCGTCGATTCGGGAATCAACCGGACTCGACGAGGACGCCGAATGGGAGCGCTTCTTCGCGGTACTCGACAAGGACGGCTCGCCGACCGCGTATATGTTTCGCTGCATCCATTGCGGCGAACTCGGCGGCTACCAGGATTGCGATTGATGGCCCGGCTGGCGGCACCGCACATCGATCGCTGGCCCCATCGTCATGAAACAAAGGAATCTTCGTGAAGTTCATCCACGCGGCAGACATACACCTCGACAGCCCGTTGCACGGCCTGAGCGCCTATCCCGACGCGCCGGCCGCGCAGTTGCGCAACGCGTCGCGCGAGGCGCTGCGGCAGCTCGTGGATCGTGCGATCGAAGAGGAAGTCGCGTTCCTCGTGATCGCCGGCGACCTGTACGACGGCGACTGGAAGGGCCACAACACAGGCATCTTCTTCGGTCAGCAGATGGGGCGCCTGCGCAAGGCCGGCATCCGCGCGTTCGTCCTCGGCGGCAACCACGATGCCGAAAGCGAGATGACGAAGAAGCTGACGCTGCCCGACAACGTCACCGTGTTCGGCCACCGCAAGGCGGAAACTCACAAGCTGCCCGAATTCGACGTCGCGCTGCATGGGCAGAGCTTCAAGGACAAGGCTGTCGTCGACAATCTCGCGATCGGCTATCCGGATCCGGTGCCCGGTTATTACAACATCGGCGTGCTGCACACGGCGCTCGAAGGCTATGCGGCGCACGCGAACTATGCGCCGTGCACGCTGGCCGAACTCCACGCGAAAGGCTACGACTACTGGGCACTCGGCCACGTGCACGAATTCCAGCAATGGTCGGGGCCGTCCACGGTGGTGTTTCCCGGCAACCTGCAGGGGCGCCATATCCGCGAGACGGGCCGCCGCGGCGCGGTGCTCGTGACGGTCGAGCAGGGCCGCACGCAGGTCGAGCGCCTGTATCTCGACGTGCTGCGCTGGGAAGCCGTGTCGGTCGACGCGTCCGATTGCCTTACCGTCGCCGACCTCTCGAGAAAAATCGGCCAGTCGCTGGAAGCGCTGCTGACCGTCGACGGCCATGTGCCGCGCGCGGTGCGCGTGACGGTTACGGGACGCACCCCCGCGCATGGCCTTTTTTTCGGCCGCGCGCCGCAGTTGCGCGCGGAGGTGCTGAACCAGATCGGCATCATCGGCAACGAGCGGCTGTGGCTCGAGAAGGTCCGGCTCGCGACGTCCGCGGCCGATCATCAGCCGGGCGAAAGCGAGCAGCTCGAAGCGCTGGAGGACTTGAAGCAGATCCTGGCCGACGCCGCGCGCGACCCGGATTTCCTCGAACTGCTCGAACGCGACCTGAAGCCGTTCGTCGGCAAGGTGCGCAGCGACGTGAAGGAAGAGGTGCCGTTGTTGACGATGGCGCGCGCGGGTGAGCTGACCGCACTCGTCGAGCAGGTCGGGCCCGCGTTGCTCGCGCGGCTGGCGAGGGGGGAATAAGCGATGCGGATCAACCAGCTCGATCTGATCAAGTACGGCAAATTCACCAACGAGACGCTGCGTTTCCCGTCGGCCGGCGAGGATTTCCATGTGATCGTGGGGCCGAACGAGGCCGGCAAGTCGACGATTCGCACGGCCGTGTCGGAGCTGCTGTTCGGGATGAAGCTGCAGACACCGCTTGATTTCCTGCACAGCACGCCCGAACTGCGGATCGGCGGCGTGCTGGAGAGCGGCACGGGCGAACTCGCGTTCCACCGCGCGCGCGGGCGCAGTCCGCTGCGCACACCCGCTGACGACAAACTGCCCGACGACTTTCTGGCCGCGGTCCTTGACGGCGCCACGCGCGAATTCTTCGAACAGATGTTCGGGCTCGATCACGGGCGTCTGGTCGACGGCGGCCGGAGCATTCTCGACGCGTCCGACAAGCTCGGCCAGGTGCTGTTCGAATCGGCTGCCGGTGTCGGCAGTCTCGGGCCTGTGCGTGAGGAGCTCGAGGCGCGTTCGGCCGAACTCTGGGCGCCGCGCCGCAGCGGCAGTGCGTTTGCACTCGCCGAATCGTCGTTCAACGAAGCCGTGACCGAACTGAAGACGGTTCAGGTGCGCACGCGCGACTGGGTCGAGCGCAAGGACGCGCGCGAAGCGGTCGAACAGCAGATCGAGCAGGCACGCGCCGAACAGCGTCGGCTCGAAGCGCTGCGCTCGAAGCTCGAACGTGTGCGACGGCTCGCGCCATACCTGAAGGAACTGACGGTCAAGGACGCCGCGCTGGCGGAACTGGGCCCGGTCGTCGAATTGCCGCCCACCGCGTATGCGGACCTGCTGAAGGCGCAGGGCGATCTCGCGGCCGAACAGAAGGTGCTCGAGGAACGGCGTGCGGACCTGCTTGCAAAACGGCAGGCGCGCGATGCGATCGAAGCCGACGCCGACACGCTGGCGCTCGAAGCCGACATCGAAGTGCTCGACCGGCTGCGCGGCGCGTGCATGAATCACGCGAAGGATCTGCTGCTGCTCGGCGCGGATGTCGAGCGGCACCTGTCCGCCGCGTTTGCAGCGGCCGCCCAACTCGGCTGGCCGACGGACGAAGCGTCGCTGCGTGCGTCGCTGCCGACCGCGTTGTCGCTGAAGACCGTCGCAAACCTGTTGCGCGAACACGGTGCGCTGCACCAGGCGCTTGCCGGCGCGCGCGAATCGCTCGACGAACGCACGCGCGAGCTTGCGCAGGTGCAGGAACAACAGGCGCGCCTGTCGACCGTCGATGTGCCGGAGGCGCTGCGTGCGGCGCTGGCCGATGCGCAGGGCTTTCGCAACAGTGGCCAGCGCGAGCAGGCGCTCGAACAGGAAATCGCCGCCGCCGAACGCACGTTGTCCGGGGCACTCGATGCGCTCGGCCAGTGGCGCATGCCGGTTGATACGCTGCGTGCGCTCGACGTGCCGTCGGCGGCGCGGCTCGGCACGCTGCTGAAGGAAGACAGCGCGTGCGCGAGCGCCGTCGCTGCTGCACGCGACGCGCGGGACGGCGCACTCGAAGAGCTCGAGCGGCTCGAACTGCAGGAAAAGCACTTCGCGGAGAACCACAAGGTCGTCACGACCGCCGACGTGCAGGCGGCGCGCGCGCGACGCGACGGCGCGTGGGGCGATATCCGCAGCGGCGCGGTCGATCTCGCAACGGGCGCACCTGCGGTCGACGACGCGATCCGCCTGGCGGACGAACTCGTCGACGCACAGCTCGGCGCGACGCAGGCGGCGGCGACATTGCAGTCGCTGCGCCAGCAGGTCGAATCCGCGCGTGCCGGCGTGACGCGCAGGCAGGCCGCATTGGACGAGCGCGAGCGTGAGCTCGCCGCGCATCGCGACGCATGGGCCGCGCTCGCGACGACGGGCGCGGTGCCCGGCATGCCGCTGGCGGCGATGGGCGACTGGCTGGCGAAGCGCGACACGGTGTTCGCCGCGCAGGCCGACCTCGACCGGCAGCGCCGCGAATTCGACACGATTCGCGCCGCGCGGGCGGGTGCCGAAGCCACGCTGCGCACGGCATTGCGTACCGTGTCGCGAGGCGGCGAGTCGGATGGCCTGGCGGCGCTCGTCGCGATCGCCGAGACCTTCGTACAGTCGGCCGAGAAAGCACTCGCGCAGCAGGACAGCCTCGAGGATCGTGCGCGTGAAGCCGAACGCGGATGCGCGACGGTGCAATCGCGCGTCGACCACGCACAGGCGCCCTACGATGCGTGGCAGGTGCAATGGCGCGACGCGCTGGGCGCGGCGAAGTTGTCCACGAGCGCGGCTACGCTGGCCGCCGCGGAAGGTGCGCTCGGGCTCGCCAACGCGGTAACGGTCGAACTGGCCGATGCCGATGCGCCGCGCAACCGGATCGCCGCGATTCGCGCCGAGCTGGCCGCGCTCGAGGCGGGCGCAAGGCGGCTTGCCGAAGCGCTCGCGCCGGAATGGCTGGCGAGCGGCGACTGGCCGGACGTCGCACGCCGACTGACGATGCGCCTTTCGACTGCAAAGGAAATCGCGCGTGCGATCGGTCGTGCCGATGAAGCCGTTCGGCAGGCCGACGGCAAGGTCGCGGATGCCGCCGCCGCGGTGGCCGGTGCCGATGCGCGCATCCAGCCGCTGCTGCAACTGGCAGGCGTGGCGTCGATCGACGCGGCGCTGCCGCTGGCCGAACGCTCGGATCGCCAGCGCCAGCTTCGGCAGGCAGTCGATGCCGCGCACGAGGCACTGGTGCGCGATGGTGACGGCCTGTCCCGGTCCGCCGTCGAAGCGGAAGTCGCGGAACAGGACATCGCCGACGTACCCACACACCTCGAAGCGGTGAAGCAGTCGCTCGGCGACGTCGGCAAGCGGCTGAACGAGCTTGCTCAGCAGCAGGTCGTGGCCGATCAGGCGTTCGGCGCGATCGACGGCCAGGCGAACGCGGCCGTTGCCGAATCGAAGCGACAGGAAGCGCTGGCGGCGATGGGCGAAGCAGCCGAACAGTATCTGGAGGCGGCCACGGCGAGCCGGTTGCTGAAGTGGGCGACGGATCGCTATCGCGACCAGAAGCAGGGGCCGATGCTCAGGCGGGCCGGCGAGATTTTCGCGGGGCTCACGCTGGGTGAGTTCGCGCGGCTGACCGTCGATACCGAACGGACGCCGCCCGCCCTGTATGCACGACGGACGCAGGGGGCGTCGGTCGAGGTCGCCGGGTTGAGCGAAGGGACGCGCGACCAGTTGTTCCTCGCGTTGCGGATCGCGGCGCTGGAGTTGCAGCTCGGCAGCCGGACCGCGCTGCCGTTCGTGGCCGACGACTTGTTCATCAACTTCGACGATGCGCGCGCGAAGGCCGGCCTCGATGCGCTGCGCGATCTGTCGACGCGAACCCAGGTGCTGTTCCTGACGCACCACGACCACCTGCTGCCGCTCGTGAGGGACGTATTCGGCGCGCGGGTCAACGTGGTCGAGCTCCAGCGCGCACCGGTGGGCGCGTGACGCAGGGTGTGCGTGAATGCCGGCGCGCGGGCGGGGTCATCACGAACAGGTAGTATGTGCGATTCCGAAATGCACGCGGCCGGTTCTGCCGGTCGCGGGTCAGGCCACACGAGGGGGGAATATGAAAAAGCTGGTAGCCGCCATCGCGTTCGCGGCGGACAAGCATCGCAATCAGCGGCGCAAGGACGAAGAAGCGTCGCCGTACATCAATCATCCGATCGCGCTCGCCGACGTGCTGGCCAACGAGGCCGGCGTCGAGGACGAGCGCGTGATCGTCGCGGCCGTGCTGCACGACACGGTCGAGGATACCGAGACGACCGAGCAGGAGTTGCTGCGGCTGTTCGGCAAGGACGTGGCGGACATCGTGATGGAAGTCACCGACGACAAGTCGTTGCCGAAGGAGGAGCGCAAGCGCCTGCAGGTCGAGCATGCGGCGACCATCAGCCGGCGCGCGAAGCTCGTGAAGCTGGCCGACAAGATCTGCAACCTGCGCGACATCGCGCGGCACCCACCCGCGGACTGGCCGCTCGAGCGCAAGCAGGCGTATTTCGACTGGGCGAAGTCGGTCGTCGACCCGATGCGCGGTGTGCATCCCGGTCTCGAGGCGATCTTCGACACCGCCTACGACGCACGGCCGGCGGACTGAGGCGCCCGCATGCGATCCGCTCGATCCTTCGGATCCGGGACGTGGCAATCGCCGGCCGTGGCGGGTGTCGATGTGGGTGGCGAAAAGAAGCAGTGCGATCTCGTGATCCTGCGCGGACGGACAGTCGTCTGCCGCGAGGACCGGATCGCACCCGAGGCGGTGCCTGCGCTGTGCCTCGCCCATGACGTCGTGGCTGTGGGTGTCGACGCACCGAGCCTGTGGTGGACGGGGAGTGGGCGCCGCGCGGCCGAACAGGCGCTCGCGCGCGAACGGATCTCGTGCTTTCCGACGCCGTCGCGGGAGCAGGCGGTTGCAAGCACGTCAGGCTTCTTCGACTGGATGTTCATGGGAGAGCGGGTCTACCGCGCGCTCGCGGATGCCTATCCGCTGCTGACCGGCGCCCGCTATGCGGGCGGGCGCGCGAGCTTCGAAACTTATCCTTATGCGATCACCTGCGCGATGCTGGGGAGGGCCGTCGCATCGGCGAAGCAGAAACGCAACCAGCGCCGGCAATTGCTGGAACGGCTGGGCGTCGACGTGTCGACGCTGAAGTCCGTCGATGCGCGAGACGCGACCCTTTGCGCGTTGACGGCGCAATGCGTCATCGACGGAAATGCGCACGCGTATGGCGATGCGGAGGGCGGATATATCCGCGTGCCGATCGTGAGCGAGACGATCGTTCTCGGCGCACTGTAGTCGTGTCGCGCGACCCGGGCGATGGGGGGCGCGAAAAGGTGAGCTTTTGCGGGAGGGCGGCGGCCCGCGTGACGGCGAAGGCTTCAGGCCGGGACTGCAGGCCGGCAAACATCGGGATGGCTGGCGAACACGACATCATGCCGGTGCGCTACGCGATCCCGAGCGGCGTCGCTCAATCCTCGAGGATGGCTTTCGGTATGCTGGACAGATCGCAGGCGTCCGCCTGTTCGAAGTAGCCTTCGGCATCGTCGATCATCACGACTGCGACGTCGATCAGCTCGTCGAGCCGTTGCAGCAGCGACTCACGCCACTCGATGTCTTCGTCGCGCTCGGGCGTCTTGTCCAGTTGCTCGATGATCGAGTCGGCCGTCTGCAGGAAAGGAATCGCCTGCTGATAGTTTTCGATCGAGACCATCGCTGCGTTGCGCGCACCGACGAGTCGCTCGCGATGCTCGTCCGCCAGTTCGGATTCACCGCTGATCCGCGGCAATACATCCGAGATGCGTTGCAGAAGCGGGGGAGCCTGTTCTTCCAGGGTGATGGCGCGCTCGCGCAGCGCTGCATATTCGTCGCGAAGGTCGGCGTCGCCGGATTGAGTGGTGCTGTCCATCGTGGATATGAGTGCGTGGTTCGGTCGCGGCATGATACTCGACGGCACCCGCTTCCTTGTCCGTTCCGCGACTTCATATATAGGGGGACGACAGGCATACGTCACATCAATGGAGGGTGGCTCGCATTGCGTCACGCGGCCCGCCGAGCCTGAAGCCCCCGTGCGCGGTAGCGCACGGGGGCTTTTTCAAAAATATTTTCACAAAGGGGCTTGCGTAGACGGGGGCGGGTGCTTAGAATCACGCCTCTTTCGCGCTAACGGAAACGCGGCGCGGGAGAAGGGAAGCAGGGTTGATGGTGTGCTGGAGTCTGGAGCGCGCCACTGGCCTGGAAGTTGAGCCCCGCAGTCGCAACGATGCAGTGTAAAAAGTTGTTGACGAACTGCGAAACACGGTTCATAATCTCGCTTCTCTGCTGCTGAAA